>CAZQEL010000001.1:0-84778 GCA_964591795.1 uncultured archaeon
ATAATCAATTTTATTTTTTTATAAAATAAAAAAAATTTTATTTCTTTTTATTTTTAACTTTTGACTTAACATTTTTTTTTCTTACTTTATAAGCAAAAAATACAATTACACCTAATAAAACTATTAACAGTATATATATAAAAAGACTATTTTTAGATTTAGGCATATTAACAACATCAATTATTATTGAATCATCATCAATAAAAACAGTGTCATCTGAAACAGATCTAATTTCAACATTTAATTTATATTTTTTAGAAACTGCTGCAGGATTAACATCAAAACTTATAACCGCTTCACCTTTTTCATTAACTTCAATGTTTCCTATAAAATCAGACTTTTCAACTAAATCAAAGGGATGAGATGAGTCTTTTAAAACTCTAAGTGATACTGATTTAGCTTCTTTTGCACCAATATTTTCAATAAGCATTTTAATTTTAACATTACTACCAGCATAAATTACGTTTTCTTCATTTAAAACTTCTTGTCCTATAATTTTTAAATAAGGTTTTTCTTTTATAGGTATAGTTAAATATAATATTTTAGTTTTGTAATCACTATTATCAGCTTCAGTATCTTTGTAACTAACAGTAACTTTTGCAAGATATTCTTTAGCTATAACTTTTTTATCTATATCTAAATAAATAGTTGCAATTTTACTTTGAGCTGTATTAATTGTACCTAAATTAACTCTATTAGAATATGCATAGGTAGAATTAAAACCATCTGGAAGTTCAACATCTAAAATTACATTTTCAGAATCGCCTTTACCAATATTTTGTAATTCAATATCTATTTTTGATTCATCAGTTCCACTTAATAATTTTCTTGGAATTGTGATTAAATTTCCAAATACAAAATTAGGTTCTTTTTTTTCATCAACTCTAATAGTAAATTTTTGAACATTCCAAATATTTAAATCATTATAATTATATTTAAGTTCAATTTCATAATCTCCTTTAATTGCATCATCAGAAACTAAAATTTTATAATATAAAGTATAATACCAATCATCTCCTGATTGACCTTTAAGTAATGCAAGATTTCTTATAGGTGTATCTGAAGAATCAAAATAAAATGGATGATCTACATTTAATTTAAATTGTATATTTTCAGCATTTAAATTACCAGTTTTAAAAACATTAAACCTTAATTCTAAATAATCTCCAGGTACTGCAGAATCTGGATTTTGATTTAACAAATTAGCAGTTAATTTAACAGAGTCAACATTACTTGCTAAAACTGAAGTAACACTTAACAGAATTGCAAACAATGTAAATAAAAACCAAATTTTTGTATTCATAATAATTTCACCTTTTTTTTAAATTATTTTTTATTTTTTATTTTTTTTAAATATAAAATCCATTTTTCAAAAACAACTAATATTGCTGGAACAAAAGTTATTGCTGCAAGAAAACATGCTGCAACACCATAACTCATAATTGCACCTAAATCTTTTAAAAGAGTTAATTCACCCATACCCATTGCTTTAAAACCAATTAAAGTTGCAATGGTAGTAGTTGCCATTGGTATAAAAACATTATATAATGTATTTTCCATAGCTTTTTCAGGAGTCTTATTCTTAATTTCATGTTTAAATCTCATAACTGTTTGAATACCAAAATCAATTCCAATTCCCATAATCATTGATATAACACCAGAAGTTATTGAAGAAAGTCCAATTTTTGTAAGTCCAAGATATCCAAAAGTCCAAATAATTCCAATAATTATTGTAGATAATGGAATTAATCCAAATCTCATTGATCCAAATATTTTGATTAATTTAACCTTTAAAACTTCATCTTTTCTTTTAAAAGAACTAATCATTTCACCTACAACAAAAATTAAAATTAAAATAACAATTATACCATATATTGAATAACTACTTGTTTTTTGCATATCAGGACCAATTTCTCTATCAACTATCGGGCCAGTAGCAACCTCACCTGCAACTTTTACAGTTATACCTATATGTGGTTTATTTACAATATTAATAATTTCTTCAATATTAAAAACTAATTTTTCAGCATCAGCTTCAATAAAATTATCTGTTAATGATATTCTAATTAAGGACATTGTATAATCATTACTTATATATCTTTCAAATGAAGAATTATTAAAAATAATTGAATTAATTTCAGTATTTGATTTTGGAATGATATCTTCATTTACTTGCCTTATACCACTTGATAAACTATCTACAGTATTAATATAATCATTATTTTTTAGATAATTAGTTAAAATATCCATATACTTAATAGATTCATAGTCTCTTAAATCATAAATTTTATTATATCCTGAAAAATCATCATCTATTTGTATAGCAATTAATATACTTGATGGATTTCCAAAAGTATCTTCTAAAAGATTAAAAGCTTTAACAACTTCATAATTATCAGGTATCATTTTTGAAGTATCAAAACTTTCATAAACTATTTTAGTTGAAAAAAATGCAGCAATTAATATAACAATAACAACACCTAAAATAACCCAATAAGGATTATGAGAAATAAATTTAGAATATGCCTTAAGAGGTTTATCATACCAACTCATTTTGAAAACCTCTCATTTTTTTCATTAACATTTTTATAAGTATCATGCATTTTTTTAACAAACCAATAATTAAAATCTTCAAATAAAATAATTAAACTTGGAGAAATAAAAACTGCAATAAACAAACTAAATCCAATTCCAATAGCAAGAGAATTACCTAAATCTTTTAAAACTGGCATAACTGAAAAAGTAAGAGCTAAAAAACCAACAATAGTTGTTAAACCCGATCCTAAGATAGCAGAACCAATAGATGGAACAGTTGCTTTTAATGATTCCTCTTGAGTTAAACCTTTTTTTCTTTCTTCTCTATACCTTGCACTCATAAAGACTCCATATTCAACACCAAGGCCTAAAATCATAGCACCAATACCCACAGTTGCAACAGAAAGCTTAATACCTAGCCATCCCATAGTCCCCATAGTCCAAATTACACCTAAGAAAATAGGTGAGAAAACTAAAACACCTCTAACAAAAGAAGCTTCAGTAATAAAAAGTAAAAGCAAAATAACAATTATTGCATAAATTAAAGTTTTAATAGCATCTTTACCTAAAATATCTAAAACAGTAACACCAACTGGTGCTGAACCAGTAACCATTATATTAATACCAGTAGGTTTGTTTACAAGTTTAATTTTCTCATTAATCATTTCAATTAAAGCCATAGTTTTATCTTGGCTACCTGAAAGATCAGAAGTAACATATAAAATAGTTGTTGTATAATCCTTACTGAAAAAATCATTAACACCTGGAACTAAATTAATAGCATTTTTAACATCATCATCAGTATTTAAACTAAACATACTTAAAAAAGTCGCTGGAGAAAATACAGAATTAACTTGACTTTCCTCTTTAAATTGCTTTTCAAGATCTTTTAAATAATTTATAACCTCAACATTTCTTATATCATTTTCTGAAAATTTAAAATTAGACTTAGTATCATACTTAAGAATTATTACAACAACGTCAGAACCACCAAATTTATCAGTAATTTTATCATTAAGTTTAAATATTTCAAGTCCACTAGGAGACATTTTTGAAAAATCAGTTTCCATTTTTATTTTTGGAACACCAAATACAAAGAATAAAGTTATTAATATAGTAATAATAATTATAAAATATTTATGTCTGTTTTGAAATACAGCAGTATTTTCTAAAAAGTTTTCAAAAAAAGTCATACTTAACACTACTTACTTTTGTTTATTAAAAAAATAAAATTAAACTGATTTAATTATAATAACTTTCTCAGTTTTTTCTCTTAATGAATCATAATTTAAATAATGTTCATTAACTTTAATCATTATTTTATTATCACCAGGCTTTATACCTTGGAAAGGATAAATTTCTAATTTTTCAGAAATTATTTGATTTGCTTTAATTTCACCAAATCTAAAAGAAATTGATTTTTTAAGTCCGCTTTTATCTAAAGAAATGGAATTATCTAAAACAATATCACAACTAATTAATTTTGCCTCAAGACCCATATTTTTAATTTGAATAGTTAATTCAACAGGTTTTTTTTCAGAAATATTTAATCTAAATGGAAATAGAGAAGTTATAATATTTATCATCTAACATCACCTTAATAATATTTTTATATACTATATATATATAGTTAAATATATTTAAAAAACTATTGGATAATTAACATTTATAGACAAAAAAAGAGGGGAAAACATGAAATTTTTATTAATTAATTCAACTAAAGACATTGCAGCTAATAATTTAACAGAAGAACTATTTAAATCATATAATTTTACTGAAATTAAACCAAATTTATATAAATTACAAATTGATGCTTTAAATGAAATATATTTAAAAAAAATTAATGACATACACATACATACAAAAAAAGAAAATATATGTAATGATGAAATTGATTTTGACCAAATTATATTTTTATCAAGACATTCAACTTTATCTAAAACAAAATCAAAATGTATGACTGTCCATGCAATTGGTAATTGGGGAATTGCAGAACTTGGAGGAAATGATTTTACAATTGTAAAAACAGATCCCATATTAATAAGGAGTTTACTTTTAAATTTAAAAGAAAATAAAAATCCAGAAATAAAACAATACGAAGTAAAACAAGAAGCAACCCATCATGGCCCTTATCTTGAAATACCAACTATTTTTTATGAAATTGGATCTATTGATAATGATTGGAAAAATAAGGATGTTTCAAAATATATGATAAGAATTTTAATTGACACTATTAAAAATTATAATAAGAAAAAAATTATACTCGAACAAAACTGGATTGAAACAGTAGGAGTTGGAGGAAGTCATTATTGTACTAGATTTAATAAACTTACCTTTAATAGAAATAAAAAATATTGTTTTGGACATGTAGTTCCTAGTTATGCAATAAAAAATATTACTCCAGAAATATTAGAAGATGCTAAAAACAAAAGTAATTCTAAAAAAATAATATATGAAGAAGATATTATATAACTACTTTATATAATAATCTTCTAAATTACTTTTAATTTTTTGTTCAATTGCACAAACTGAACTTAAATCAGGATATTTATCAAATAAAGATTTATCATCTATAATTTTTTTAAGCAAATCATAAATTTTAACCTTTTCTTTAAGTTTTCGATTATATATTAAATTAAGTATAGTTTCAATTGCAATATAATATACAATAGGATAGGAACCACCCTTTTCAATTGCATATAACCCAAGTTCTAAAAATTTTTCTTTACTTAAATCTATTTTTGAAAATGAAATTGAAAATTTTTTTTGTTTATTAAAAATATCTGATTTTAATTTCATACCAGAATTTAAGAAATAATAATTAAATATACTTTCAAGATTTAAATTTGCTGCAAAAATAACACTTGTACCATTTATAAAATTAACATCAATATTTGCAAATCTATCTGTTTGTTCATAAAATAAAAAACTATTAGGATGTATATTATAAATATAATTAATTAAAAATAAATCATTAACAAGCCTGATTTTGTTTAAAGAATAAAATTTTTTAAGATATGACACATAATTTGTATGTTCATTAATACTTATAGCTTTAGAAGTCACTTTTTGAGAAAAAAGATTAATTGTATTTATTTTATTAACTGGATTTGATTTTAATAAAAAATCAAGTGAATAAATTGGGTATGAAAATAATTTCAACTTGATTCCTTTTGATTTTGCTTCATTTACAATTATTTTTCCAGAATATAATAAAGGAGAAGTATTTAATAAAGTAATATCTTTAAATTCATAAATTGCAGATAATATTTTTTTAACACTTATAATTCCAGATAATGAAGAAACTACCTCGTCAATCTGATTAGATTTTATAAAATTAGAAAAATTTTCAGCACCACTAAAAATATCTACTTTAACTTTTGATTCTATATAGTTAATATCTTTTTTTTCACTTAAAAATATTCTTTTTGGTTTAACCCGATTTACTTGAGTTATAAACAAATCTAAGTTATCTATTTTAGAATCATAGGATAACCCAAAAATTATAAATTTATTTGAATTATTTAAAAAAAAATCTAAAGCTTCATTACCAAGATCATTATTAGAACCCAAAATCACTATATTCTTTTTCATAACATATATACAAAGAATATTAAAGTATTTAAATGTATTTTTTTAATAAAAAATAGAAAAAATAAGTCTTATTTAAAAAAAGACTTACTTTACAATTAAGAATTTAACAAAATTATCTTTTCTTTGCAGATGCTTTTTTCTTAATAACTTTTCTAGCAGGTGCTTTTTTCTTAATAACTTTTCTAGCAGGTGCTTTTTTCTTAACAACTACTTTTCTAGCAGGTGCTTTTCTCTTAACAACTTTTCTAGCAGGTGCTTTTCTCTTAACAACTACTTTTCTAGCAGATGTTTTTTTCTTAACAACTACTTTCTTTTTTACAGCCATGTTTTCCCTCCGATTTTTCTGCAAAAGCAGAATAATAAAATATAATAAAATAAATATATGTAAACATTTATAAATGCTACATATTTAATATTTTGAAGATAAATTTCTTAAAAAAATAATTGTCCAAAAAATAAATCAACCACTTACCTCTAAACAATTATAAATTAAGGAGTTAGAACCAGCACACCAAAAAATGAGTTTAAATTAAAGTCAAAAATAATAAATTCAGGTTATATATTAAAAAATAAATAAATAAATAAAAAAAGAGTTTTGTTTTTTAGTCCAAGAAATAATGAAACTAAAAAATAAACTTATTCGAAAAAAAATAAAGAAAATGGATTAATTAATCCATAAAATATTCAGCTGGTTTTGGATCTGCATCCATACCTTTTCTTTTTCTAATTTCACTGATAGTATCTTTAAGTAAACTTTTTGGTAAAGTTTCATATCCAGAATACTCAGCAGTCCACACAGCTCTACCTTGTGTTTCTCCTCTCATTTCTTGAGAGAACCCTATCATTGACTTAACAGGAATCTTACAAATAAAGATAGAAGAATCTCCTTCTGTTTTAATATCTTCAATTTGTGCTCTTCTTGAAGATAAAACCTTTGAAACAGAACCCATAAAATCTTGAGGAACTGAAACAGTTAAGTTTTGCTTAGGTTCTAAAAGAACATAATTACCAGCTAAAACACAAGCATATATTCCTCTTGTAATTGCAGGTAATACTTGAGCAGGACCTCTGTGTATAGCATCTTCGTGTAAAGTAGTATCTTCTAATGAAACAATTATACCAGATACTTTTTCTTTAGCAACAGGACCTTCATTTGTAGCATCAACAAAACCTTCAATAATAAGTTCTCTTACTTCATTTAAGTTTTGTATTCCTTTTGTTCTGTTAATTAATATTGAATGATTATTAACAGCCCAAACATTCTTTGAATCATCATTTAAAAGACCAACTTCTTGTAATTTTTTAATTACATCAAGATCTTTATTAGGTCTAATTTTACCATTAAACTTAAATTTTCTAAAGTTTTCAAGCATTTCTTTTTCAATAGGAGCTGCACTTAATTTAAACTTATTATGTTTATTTGGTGTTTTTGCTTCAACTTTTGGTGACTCAGTAGTAATTGTTTCATAATATACAACAATTGGTGAAGATACAGTTATTGGAATATTATTATCTTTTTCAATCTTATATTGAGTAATTTCTAAGTGAAGTTCTCCCATACCAGATAAAAGATGTTCACCAGTATCTTGATTTAATTCAGCTTTTATATTTGGATCTTCTTTTGAAATATTATGAATTAATTGTATTAGTCTTGGAAGATCTTTTGAATTTTTAGCTTCAATTGAAATAGTCATTACAGGTTCAACATCAGTCATGAAATCTTCAAATGGAACAATATCGTGACTTGCAATTGTTTGACCAGAGTAAACTTCTTTAAGACCAATAATACATGCAATATTACCAGCTTTTACTTCTTCTAAAATAACTCTTTCAGGACCTAAATAAATTCCAACATATTGTACTTTTGTTGTTCTATCAGTTCCTAAAACTTTAAGATCCATTCCTTTCTTTATAGAACCTGAATAAATTCTTCCAGAAGCAATATCACCAGCATGCTTATCTAATACAATATCTGTAACCATCATTGAAACTTCTTCTGATTCAGTATTACATTCAAGCATTGCTTTTCCTTCAGGTGTTTGATGATCACCTTTCCAAATAACTGGAATTCTATATTTTTGAGAAACTCTTGGATTTGGTAAGTGTTTTGCAACCATTCCTAAAAACACTTCTGAAATAGGAATTCTATCTGAAAGTTCTTTTTGTTGTTCTTTTTCAGCATAATCAATTACATCTTTAAAAGTTACATTATATTTTTTCATTGCAGGAACTGAAAGTGCCCAATTATGAAAACCAGAACCAAAACAAACAGAACCATCAGCAATTGAAACTTGCCAATCTTTTTTTAATTCATCTGTTGCATTCTTTACAATTAAATTATTAATATCCATTACAACTTTTACAAATTTCTTTTGCATATCTTCTGGAGTTACATGCATTTCTGTTATCAATCTATCAACTTTATTAATAAAAAGAACAGGTTTTACTCTTTCTCTTAAAGCCTGTCTTAAAACTGTTTCTGTTTGTGGCATTACACCTTCAACAGCATCAACAACTAAAACAGCTCCATCAACAGCTCTCATAGCTCTAATAACATCACCAGTAAAATCAACGTGACCTGGTGTATCAATAATATTTATTAAATATTTTTCTTTATCTATTTCACATGGAACAGAAACATTTGCAGAATTAATAGTAATTCCTCTTTCTTGCTCTAAAATATATGAATCCATGAAAACTTGTTTACCAGCTAAATCTTTTGACATTAAACCAGCTGTTGCAACTAAATTATCTGTTAAAGTAGATTTACCATGATCAATGTGTGCAATAATTGCAATATTTCTAATATTAGTTGTGTTTGACATTAATTTTTCAGCAAGTTCAGCAACTTGTTCTTTTCTTCCCATTTTATATTCACCTTTAGTTATTTATAAATTTAATAAAAATTATCCTTAATAGAAAAACTAAGAAATGTATTTTATTTTTAAGACAATACTTGTAAATAGTATATCTAATATATAATATAGTAGAGATTTATTTAAATACCTTTTCTTATATGTAAAAAATCCTATATTTTGCTAAAAATTATGATTTTTTAGTCATTAAGCAAACATAACGTCTTTTGTAGTTATTAGTACCATATCTTAAGGGAATTAGCTTATTAATAATAAAATCCTCTTTAAATGTTTCAATAATTTCTTTCTTTGATAAAGGATACGAGTACATATTTATTAAAGAATTAAAATAAAATTTTTTATTATTAAAAGTTTTTTCACGCTTATCAAAACAAAAAAGTAAAAATTTACCTTCTCTATTTAATAATTTAAATAAAGTTTTAGAATATTCTTTTCTTTTTTCAGGTAAGATATTATGAAATAAACCAACATCATATAAAAAATTATATTTATCTTTTAATAACTCTTTTGAAAAGACATCTGACTGTTTAAAATCCAGATTTTTATTTTTATAAGATTCTTTTGCAAATTTAATAATCTCTTTAGATACATCAATTCCAGTTACTTTAAAGCCTTTTTTTGAAAGATAATTAGCAAAATAACCATTTCCACAGCCTAAGTCTAATGTTTTTGAAGAGGTAATCCATTTAGAATCAATTATTTCTTTAAACCACTCTGGTATTGTGGTTCTAACCCATGGAAGTTTTTTTAAATTTTTTTTAAAAGAATAAATATCATTCCAATTATTTTCTTTTTCCATATTTAATTTAATTTTATAATTTTCACAATACCCTTATTAGCATCAACCTCAATTAAATCTCCATCTTTTAAAACTTTTGTTGCTGTTTTAGTACCAATAACACATGGTTTTTTAAGTTCTCTAGAGACAATAGCAGCATGACAAGTTATTCCGCCTTCATCTGTAACAAACGCAGAAGCTTTTTTCATAGCTGGAAGATAATTAGGCATAGTCATTGCTGCAACCATTATTTCTCCTTTCTTAAAATTACCAATTTGTTTTTGAGAAGTAATTATTCTTACAATACCTTGTACTTTACCTTTATAAGCAATTTGTCCACCTATTTCTTTAATATCTAATTTTTGTTTTTCTAAAGTTAAATTTAATTTATCTAATGTATCACTTATATTATCAGTATATAGTTTACCTTGATAATAAACAAATCCTTTTTTTCTTTCTTTAATTATATTTAGCATTAATTTTTTATTATTAACAGTTTTAGAAATAATATCATCTGGAAATACAAATTTGGTATTATTTTTTAAATAAGGAAATTTATTTTCAATGAATTCTTTAAATATAGGTTCTAAACTTTCAGCATATTTTTGAATTTTTTCTCTTAAAGCTAAAGCTTTTAATTTAATTTTTTTTGAAACATTAAAATTATCTTCAGGCAAAACAAATATTACAGCAACTTCAGCCCAATATGCTCCATATAATTTAATTATTTTTTGATATTCAAAAATAGATTTTATTTGTCTACCTTTAAAATATGGCAATAATAAATTAAACTTTTTTAATAAATTAGAAAATATTAAATATACTAACTTTGGATTACTATTTATATTTGATTCTATAATTTTAAATACAGTAAAAAGCTCTTTATTATCATAATAAACATCCACAAGATCTTTTCCAGTATAAATAAAAGTTGTATTTTTTAAATCTTTTTTAATTAATTTAATTTTTTTAAAATAATATAAATAACTAAGATACCAAGCATATATTCTAGTTAGAGAATATTCTCTTGAATGTTCTTTATGTAATTGTGTTTTATATTTATCATCAAAAAATTCCTGTCCACTTAAAGTTATATTTAATTTATTTAAATTTTTAAAAATATCACCAGTATATAAATTTCCTTGATAATAGACGTACCCTTTTTCTCTTTTAGTAATTAATTTTAATAATTCAATTTTATTATTTACAAGCCCTGACCAAATATCATCTGGCAATACAAAATTGCTTTTATTTTTAAGATAAGAATATTTTGATTCAATAAACAAAGATATTGCTTTTTGAATTACAAAATTATATTCTTGAGATTCTGCCCGCTTTTTTAATGCAAATTGTTTTAATTTTTCAGAAACTGGTAAAGTTGGAAGAACAGTAACAAGTTGCATATACATCCAATTATCAGAACACAAATTTTGAATTTCTTTTAATTCATCTAAATTTTTAATTTTTGAAGTATTTTTTTTAAATCTAATATATAATTGTTTAAATTTATTTAAATTGGCACTAATTTTTTGTATTACTAATTTAGGGTCTTTAATTGAAAGCTCAATTATTTTTTGAGTAATATTTTGTAATTCAGACAAATCATAATATATTTTTACAAGATTTTTATTATCATAAACTGCACAAGTATGATTCATTTTTTCTCCAACAATTGAATAAAATCCATTAGTCATTGAATCTTGAGCAGCACTTAATCTAAAAAGAGTAAATTCATTAAGTTCTCTTGAAAATAATAACGAAAGATTTTTAATTTTTAATAATGTATTTACTTTATTTATTGTTGTTGTTTTTTTTAATTTAGTTATTGATCTTGATTGTGTAATATCTATTTTATTTTTTTCTTTATTTAATATTCTAACAACACCATTATCTGCATCAACTTCTACTAGATCCCCATCTTTTAAAATATCAGTAGCTATTTTAGTTCCAATCACACATGGTTTCTTAAGTTCTCTAGAAACAATAGCAGCATGACAAGTAATTCCACCCTCATCAGTCACAAATGCTGCTGCTTTATACATAGCAGGAAGATAATTAGGCATAGTCATTGCTGTAACTAAAATATCCCCTTTTTTAATTTTATTTAAATCTTTGATATTTAATACAATTTTTACTTTTCCTTTTACCTTTCCATTAAATGCTGATTGTCCTTTAAGTTTATCTTGTTTTTTGATTGTTTTCTCTTCAATTCTTATTCCTAAATTATCCAAAATTCCCTCAATATTTCCTGTGAAAATTTCACCCCTATAAAAAACAAAACCCTTATTTCTTTCTTTAATTTTTTGTAGCATATTCTTTTTATTTTTAACTTCTTCAGACCAAACTTCTTCTGGTAAGACAAACTTGGTTTTATCTTTAAGGAATGGATAAAATTTCACTAAAGTTTCTTTGAATACATCCTCTATTGTTTCATTATAATCTTGAATGTCTTTTCTTGCTTTAAGGGCTATATCTTTAATATTTTGTGGTAAAAAGTCCATTCTTGGAACAGCAAAAACCATCCCATGAAGTAAATAATATTCTGTATATTTTTCATAAACTTTTTTTAATTCATTCTTTTTCAAAATATGCTTTTTTTCTTTAAAATAAGGAAGAAGATAATTAAAATCATTATATAATTTTTTTATTAATTTTTCAAAAAATGTTTTGTCTGTTACTTTTTTTGCTATACTTTTAAATAAACCATCCCATGAACTTTTTGTATAATAAACATTTACCAAATTTCCTCGATAAATTTTGCAAGCATCTTTTACTTTATATCCAAAAATCTTTTCACTTAGCTTCTCATAATTTTCATATAAAGAATAAACTCTAAATAAAGAATATTCTCTTGAGTGTTGTTTTATGAAAATTTCTGATATGTTATCTTTTTTATAAATAAATTTGCTTTCTGTTAAAGTTGTAATTGGTCTACTCTGAGTTATATATATTTTGTTCTTTTCAATAGCCCATTCAATATCTACAGGAAAACCATAATGATTTTCAATTTTCTTAATTAAATTAGAAAGAGATAAAATCTGAGATTTAGAAAGAACTTGTGAACCACCTAATTTTTTAGTTAGTTCCTTCCATTTAGTACCTTTTTTTAAACATCTATACATTGCTTTAGATTGTTCACTTATATTTTGCTCCAAGATTTTAAGTGGTTTTTTAGAAACAATATAACTATCAGGTGTTATTGCTCCAGAAACAATTGCTTCTCCTAACCCATAACCAGCTTCAATAATTAATTGATTATAATCTTCAGTTACTGGATGTACAGAAAAGGCAATTCCAGATTTTTCTGAATTCACCATTTTTTGAATAACTACAGCTACTGAAATATATTTATTTTGTAAATTTTTTTCAAATCTATAAAAAATAGCTCTTGAAGTAAATAAAGATCCCCAACATCTCTTTACATTAAATAATATATTTTTTTCAGTTGTATTAAGATAGGTATCCAACTGTCCAGCCCAAGCAACACTAGCAGAATCTTCTGAAGTGGCTGATGATCTTACTGCTACAAATTTTGTTTTTAATTTTTTAAAATAAGACAATATATCTTTTGAAAGCTTTTTTGAAATTTCTTTAGAAAGAATTAAATTTTGAATTTCTTTAGAAGCATTATCAATAGTTTGTACTTTTTTAATATTTACTTTATTTAAAATTAAATTAATTTTTACGTTTAAATTATTTTCTTTAATAAAAATATCAAAAGCAGAAGATAATATCACAAAACCATTTGGAACAGAAATATCTGAAGAATACATTTCTCCTAAAGAAGCTCCTTTACCACCTGCTTCTTTAACTGAGTCTTTATTTAAATCTTTAAAAAATTTAATTATAACCATATATTACTTAAACTAAAATAAGTTTAAAAACTATTTGTTTTTCAGCAAAATAATATTTAAAGGATTATCCTATTTAGCTGTATTATCTTTAATTTTTGCTTTTTTAAAATCCCAAATAACTTTTGTTTTTTCTTTATTTGTAAATTTCCCCGTAAACTTAACATTAGAAACTGGTTTTTTTAAAATAGATTTTTTTGGTAATGGCATATTTATAACATCTCCTTTTTATGACTATCTTAAAATATAATTTTTAATTTTATTAATTGAAAACTTTTCCTTTCTAACTTCTTTTACAGTCACATACTTTTTTTTTCGATTACTAGTAGTATGTGAAACATAATCTAGAAAGTTATTTGAAATATAACTAACATAATCAAAAACTGGATTTAAATTACTTACTTTTCCATTATTAATTTTTATACTTAAATTTTCATTTTTATTAATTTCATTTAATTTATTAAAAACACTAATGAAAAAATTATTTCCTTCAATTACTAATTGATTTTTGTCTTTAGCTATTAATAGTTCATAAAAAATTTCTGAAAATTTTTGAAAATATTTAGATTGCATTGTAACTCTTCTACTTTCAATAAACTTAGTTATTGAATCTAAAACTTCAATAGCAAGTACTGGAAATTTAATTTTATAAAATTTATTTTTAATTAAATTTATTTCTTTTTTAGATTTATTAGGATATCTTTTAATTAATAAATTATCTGAAATTTTAAAAGAACTAAATAAACTATAAACACCTCTAATTATAACCTCTCTTGAATCCTTACCAACTAGTTTTTTATGATTAGATTTTCTAATAATAAATTCTTTATATTTAGGTGATTCAAAAGTACGATAAATATTTCTAATTGATTTTGCATATCTTATATCATATTCTTTAATATTATATGATTTTGATATTTTAGATAGTTTTTTTTCTAAAACATATCCTTTACCATATCTAATTCTATCTGGAATTAAAGTTTTTAGTCTTTTCATATATATCTAAATTAATAATCTATATAAAAATATAAAGAACAATAAGTTTATAAAAGAAATTGATATTTAAAAATTTAAAAATAGAAAAATAAGATTTGCAAAAAATGAAATTATTGCAAATTAAATAAAAATTAAAAAAATAAACTGAAAAAATCAGTTTATCTTGAACCATGTGCGATTCTTTCAATATCATCTCTTCTTTTTACAGCATAACTTTTTGGATCATTTTTAGATGCTGCAATTAATTCTTCAGCAAGAGTTGATGCCATATCTTTTTTTGTCTTAAAAGTTGCCTTGAAAGGAGCAAGAGCTAAATTTTTTAAAGCTTCATCAAGTCTTAAAATTGGAGCAACATCAACAGCTTGGTTATAAGTTATTCCACCTCTTTTAAGTCTGATAATATCTTCTCTTGGAGTTGAATGTTCAATAGCTTCAATAAGAACTTGAATAGGATTTCTTTTTGTTGTAGCATATATAGAATCAAATGCTTCATCAATAGTTTTAATCATATGTTCTTTTTTTCCACAAGAATTTTTCCCTCTTAAAAATTTACCAGAAAGTTTTTTCTTACCCTGTCCTGATCTCATCATTTTATTTATAAGTCTTTCTACTACATGTACTTTTGCTTTATCAGTAGGAGTACTTTTTGCAACACCAAATGTATGAGGTATTTCTTTTTCCTTAAAACTTATATATTTTGCAACACCTAAATCTTTACAAACAACCTCATTGGTTGTCCATTTACCTAAAATCATCATATTTAACACCAATCTTTATATCTATCTAGTAGATTTCTCTTTTTTACCTGTTCTTAACATTTCAAGGGATTGTCCATTTACTTTTATAACCTTGTATTTAACACCCCAAAGATCTCCAACAGGTCCACCCTTACGTCCACCAATACCTTCTACAGTAACTTGATCGTGGATTTCAATAAATTTAATAGCTTTATCCTTAGGAGCTAAAGCTGTAAGTTCTTTACCATTTTTAATAAGCTTTACTCTTACACATTTTCTAATACCTGAATTTGGCTGTCTTGCTGTAATTCCTTTCTTTTCAAGTACTATACCTTTTGCTTGAGGAGCTCCTCTTAAAAGACCTTTTTTAGCTTTTACTTTTATACTTCTTTTTTGTCTAGGATCTTTTTTTGCCCATTTAATTCTATCTTTAATATTTTTTTTTGCTGCGAATTCACCATTTGCCATATAATTTCACCTTATTTTCTAAAATTTTATTTTTTATTTTTTATTTTTTGTCTATATTTTTTTGCAACAATAGATATTAACTCACCATTAAATTTTGCATCATTATATATCTTTTCTAATACTTTTATTGCAAGTTCTTTATTATTAATATTAATTCCAAAGGTTTTCAGAGTTGAAATTTCAGGTGTTTCTTTTCCAACTTTTAATTTAACTTCTTTAGAATGTTTTGAAATTTTAATTTTTCTATTTGTAGTTTTAAAAACTTCTGTTTTTTTTCTTGCCATGTTGTCCAAATTATTTTTTTTTAATTTTTAAAATACCTTTTAAAGCAGCATCTTCTTTAATTGAAGTTTCTTCTTCTTCTTTTTTAATTTCTTTTAATTTTTTAGCTTTTGTTTTTTCACTTTTCTTTTCTTCTTTAACAGCTCTTTTTTCTGCTTTTAAAGTAGCTTTAGTAACTTTAGTTTTAATAACTTCTTTTAAATTAATAACATCAAAAATTGATGATTGACCTAAATCTTTAATTACAATTGAAGAAACATTGAAAGATTTACCACAAACAGAGCTTAATTCAAAACCATTTTCTGGATATTCAATAAATATTACTTTTAAAAGTTTAGCATAATGTTCAATTTGTTTTTTAGTTATACTTTTTATTGTTTTTGAAACAACAATTAATTTTGGTTCACCAACAAGACATTCTCGTAATGTTTCTTTAGTTCCATAAATTACTTTTCCTGTATCAACAGAGCTTCTAAGTTGTGTATTAAATCTATTCCAATCCATATTAAATCACTCATTAATTTTTAAAATAAAAAAATCCTTTCTATAATATATATTTATGCTTCACAACATTTAAAAAAGGAGTATCTTTTTTATATTTAATTTTCGTCCATTTTCTCTTGTTTTTTAATCATTTTTTTTAAATTTTTAGGATCAAGTGTAAGTCTTACTTGACCAGTTCCTGCAAGTATTGGTTGACCAACAATTAAATTTTCTATAATTCCTTTAAAGTTTTCTCTTTCTCCAGAAAAAGATGCTGCTAAAAGATGTTTTACAGTTTCTTCAAATGCAGCTCTTGCAAATGGACTTGCTTTTTCACCAGTAATTCCAGTTCTTACAACACCTTTAACTCTTCCGCCAAGGCACATAAGATCTGCTAATACTGCAATGTGTCTTTTATTAATATCAATACCATTACTTTCAAAAGTAAATGAAAGTTCTCTTACAATTGATTCTTTTGCAGCTTCAATTCCAAAAACTTTATTTATTTCTAAAATATCATTAGTATGAGTTCTATTAGTATCAATTTCAGGTATTTTTAAAACTTCAGATAAATTAGAACCTTTTGTTGTAATATATTTTTCACCATTTTCTTCAGCAACAACTACAAGTTCAATACGTTTTACACCAAATAATGGAATTTTATTCCATTTAATTATTGCTTTTCTAATATTAAAAAGAGGTGTATCTTTATCAAATGTGAAATTAACACCATTTTTATTAGGTGTAAATCTTTTAGAAATATAAACATCAGCAATTTTATCATAAATTAATGTCATAGTTTCTTCTTTATCTAAATTAAGTTCGTTTAATTTATCATGATCTAAAACAAAAGAAACTATTTTTTTTTCAAAATCTTCTTGAAAATCACCAATTGTTGCAACTTTAATATCAATTAAGCTTTTTGCAAATTTATTTAATTTTTTATCATTTGCAAAAATATCTTTTTTAAGATAAATTTTCATAGAAGGAAATTTAGATGAAAGTCTACCATCTACAATCTCAATAACTCTTTGAATTCCTTGACCAACAGAAACTTCTAAAGAACCAGCATAGTGCTTTGTTCTTAAAGTTAACTGAGTTCCAGGTTCACCAATTGATTGTGCAGCAATAAGTCCAATAGCGTCTCCAGGTGTAACTAATGATTCATTATATCTTCTTGACACAATTTCCATTAACTTTTTACCCTTAGCATCACTATAACTTTTCTTTTTTGAATAGCTTTTTATTCTTTCAACAACGTTTTTTGGTAAATCTCTCATAGTCTTTCACATTTTTTTAAATTACTTTTTTACAAACCTTATTTAATAAATCATTATTTATTAAATTATTGAAATAATCCACTTCTGCTTTAGTTATTCTATATTTATTATAAAACTCAATCTCTTCTTCAGTAGCTCCTTCTATATTATTTTTTGAAGGTCTATTTTTATCTTCCTTACAATCATACATCTCTAAAAAGGGACTATCATAACTAATTATATAATTTTCTATAATTGATATTGAACTATTATCATCTTCCCACATACTTTTATATTCTTCATAAGTTAAATTTAAATATCTTGTATTTTTTCCACCAATTAAACCACCAACATCTATAATATATCCTTGATTTAATTTAAAAGAAGGTAATCTGTACTGTGCATAATTTACTTGCTGATTTAAATTATTATCTTTAGTATCTATTGATCCAGGAATAATTACTGGTGAAGAATATGAAGTTATATTATTATCTTTAGTACCTACAGGAATATTTAAAGAATAATCTTTATCTGTTTTAAAAATAAATGGTCCTGGTTCAGTGACATATGCTTTATTTTGAGATTCTCTTAACAAAAATAAAACAACTACAATTATTACCACTAAAATTATTATTGTTATTAAACTATTTTTTTTCATTATTAATCCTATTTCTAATTTTAAATTATTTCTTTATTTTTTAATTAATCTAAATACCCATTGCATGTCAATTAGACAAACAACCATTACGTGTAAATTAAATAAAATAAATTCTATTCGTGGAAGAAATTAATATTTTTCCCAAGATATGCTTTATCAGGAGAAAGTCCATCATCACCATAAACAAACTGAATAACTTGGCCATCAGCACTTTTAACAGATAAATCATCTTGAACAACAAGATCTTTAAGTGCGTTAGAAAGTCTTCTATAAAGATATCCAGATACTTTTGTGGAAACACCAGTATCAATTTCACCTTGTCTTCCACCAATTGAGTGCACAAAATATTCTTTTGGTTGCAAACCATCATAAAAATTACTTTTAACAAATCCATAATCCATTAATGAATTAGAACCTGCAATACTAGAACTTAAAAGTCTATTTTTAAAACCATTCTTAGCTCTTCCAGCTCTTACAGTTACCTGTCCCCAAAGACCAATAATATTAACAACATTTAATAATTTTCCTCTAGATCCACCAACACTTGAAAGCATAGTTGTATTATTATTTGAAACTTTACGTTTATCATACATTTCATTAAATTTTAAAACTAATATCTCATCAGAAACACTATCTTTAACTTTACCAGCTGCAGACATCATTTCAAATTCAAAAGTTTCATTAAGAGTTTTACCTGAAACTAAAGGTAAAGTTTTATTTTCAAACTTTTTAACTATTGAGTTTGTATTTGATACAAGTTCTTTTATTTTTTTATCAATATCTTTTTTTAAAAATTCAGGTGTCTTATATTCATCAAGACCAATTGTTAATCCTTTCTTTGAAAGAGTGTAAAAAACTAACTTTGATAATTTATAATAAAAATCAGATAAAAAATCCTTAGGATAATGACGAGTAAGAACATCAATTAAGTTCTTAGCTGAAGTTGCTCTTTCATCAAAAACACCAGATAATAGTTTTCCTTTTTCAATTTTTAAATAACAATCATATTTTTCAATATCTTTTTTAGTAACTTTTCCTTTTATTTTTTTAATAATTGTATACATTTTATTTTCGTATTCAATATTTAAATCATTTGGAAGTATTTGACTAAAAATTAATTTACCAGAATATTGACCTCTTCCTCTATCAGCTGATGGAAGTTCAGTAATTCCGATTGAATAAAGCATTTCCATTGTTTCTTTTTTACTAAATTCAGTATTTTTTAATGTTAATAAAAATGCTCCAGAAATAAGATCTTCACCAGGAATTATTATTGGTTTACCATGTCTCATACTAGAAATATGATTAGTTACCATTAAAAGATTTTTAATTTCAGCAATTGATGATTCACTTTGTGGTGCGTGTATTTGCATTTCATCACCATCAAAATCCGCATTATAGGGAGGACATGAAATTGGATTTAATCTAAAAGTTTTACCTGGTAAAACTTTTACTTTATGTCCCATAATTGATGCTCTATGCAAAGTCGGTTGTCTGTTGAATATTACAAGATCTCCATCAACCATTTTTCTTTTTGCAATAAGCCCATCTTCAAGTGCATCAATAATTTCTTGCTTATTTGTTTCTGTAATTATTTTCTTTCTATTTTTTTTGGTTATTAAATATTTTATTTTATCTTGCAAAATATATTCTTTGATCTTTGACATATTCCAAAGAGTTATTCTTTCTGAAACTGTTAATGTATCTGCAACTTCTTGAGGAACACCAAGTTCATCAATTGCAATATCTGTAGATGGAGATATGGTTGATCTTGCAGCAGAATTTACTCTTTTTCCAATTAAATTATATCTAAATCTTCCTTTTTTACCTTTAAGTCTTTGAGCAAGAGTATTTAATGCTCTTCCTGATCTGTGCTTTGCAGGTGGAACCCCAGCTGTATTATTATCAAAATATGTAGTTACATTATATTGTAAAAGATCCCATAGGTCTTCAATAATAATTTGTGGAGCACCAGCATTCATATTCTCATGAAGTCTGTTATTAATTCTAATAATATTTAAAAGCATATGTGTTAAATCATTTTCAGCAGTAACAACGTTTTCTAAAGACAAAGAAGGTCTCATTGATACTGGTGGAACTGGTAAAACATTTAAAATAAACCATTGAGGTCTAAGTTTATCTGAATATCCAAACAAAAATAAATCTGTATCATCAATTTTTAAAATCCAATCTAAAATATCAGAAGGATAAAGTCTTTCTCCATCAACAAAGAAATTAGTTGGTTTATCAAGTAAAACTTTTACAACATCTGATTTACAATGAGGACATTTTTTAAGAGTTTTAGATGCATTAATAATAAATTTACTAATCTTATTAGGATTATCAGAATACCTCATAAGTTCAGTTCTATCTTCATCTTCTAAAAGAAGTTTACCACATTCTTTACAAGTACATTGTAAAATATGGTTAATTTTTTCAGTAAACTTAGGATGCATAACTGGTCTTGTTAATTCAATATGACCAAAATGACCAGGACAATCTCTCATACCATGACCACAAGTTTTACATCTAAGACCAGGAGAAATAACACCTAAATGCAAATCCATTACTCCTCTTTCTATAGGATATCCATCTTTATCATAAGTATCTGCTCTAGATAGTTCTACAGCTGACATTTTTCTAATAAGTTCTGGACTTAATACATTAAACTCAATTGATTTTATTTTCTTAATACTCATAATTAATCATCTTATATTAGTTTTTTTTAAAAACTTAATCAATTTTATCTCCAATCTCAAGTTTTGGATAAATACCTAAGGCTTTAATCTCATCTAAAAGAAGTTTAAAACCATAACTGATTTTAATTTTTTCAATAGTTCCGTTTGTACAAATTGGACAATATTTTCTATTTCTAATTTTATCATTAATTGCAATCATTCCACAATCAGAACAAACATATACTTCTAGTTCATCAGCTGAATCAATTAATTTTTCATGTAAAAGCATAGCTGAACCGTGAGCAATTAAAGCATCTCCTTCCATCTCACCAAATCTTAGTCCACCACCTTTTTCTTTACCTTCAGTTGGTTGTCTTGTTAAAAGTTGGATTGAACCTGTATCTCTTGATTGTATTTTATTAGTTACAACGTGGTATAATCTTTTAAAAGAAACTGGTCCTACAAAAATAGGCATTTCTATTTTTTCACCAGTAATTCCATCATAAAATGTTTCCTTACCATCTTCTCTAAAACCATATGATTTTAAAGTTTCAAGTAAATTGTCTTTATTAATATTAAATGGAGTACCATCAATAATTTCACCAGTTAAAGAACTTACCTTTCCACCAATTGTTTCAAGTAAATGACCCACAGTCATTCTTGATGGAATTGAATGGGGATTAAGTAAAAAATCTGGTTTCATACCATTTGATGTAAAAGGCATATCTTGCTCATTAATTACAGCACCAATAACACCTTTTTGTCCATGATTAGAACAAAATTTATCTCCTACTTGAGGAATAAGTTCTGATCTTACTTTTACTTTACAAAGTTTTATTCCGCCAACAGTTTGAGATAACATTACTTTATCAACATAACCTCTTAAATGTCTTCTAGAGGTTACTGATGCTTCACGTCTTTCTTCAGAAACAACACCATATTCTGATATTTCTTCAACAAATCTAGGAGGAGAAGATATTCCAATAACAACTCCACCTTCTTCAATAAATGATTCAATATTACAAATTCCGTCTTCACCTAAATTCATATAGGCTTCGTCGCCTCTAAATCCAACAATATCTTCTGTAGGAACAATAAATTCATCAGCTTGTCCTGAAGGATATCTGTTTTGTTGAGCAGAATAAGTTCTATAATATGAAGATCTTGCCATTCCTCTTTCAATAGCACCTTTATTAATAATAATTGCATCTGTCATATTAAAACCTTTAAAAGGCATAATAGCAACAACTGCATTTTGAGACATTGGTCTTTTATCAGCTTCAATAATTTGTTCAGTTCTTGTAGTTACAAGTGTTTTTTGAGGATAATATAAAACGTGCATTTCAGTATCAAATCTATTTCTATAATTAACTGCAGGAATACCAACACCTTGTTTAAAAACTTTAGCACCGTGTATTGCTTTACCAGCCATATTATGATTTATAAAAGGAATCATTGATGAAATTACACTAAAAATAGCAGTTCCTGAAATTTCTAAGTGAGTATGCTTTAAAGTTATTTCTGTTTCATCAAGAGCAACAAGAGCATTTTCTTCTTCTTCAGAATCTAAATATTCTAAAACTCCTTCTTTAACAAGATCTGACCAAGAAAGTTTTTGATCTTTAATTTCTTGTAACATTTCTTTTGTAAGTTTTGATTTTCCATTTTCAAGAACAATTAATGGTCTTTGTACTCTTCCACTATCTGTACTAATATAAACTTCATTTGTACCTTGATTATAAGCTATATTAATTTGATCATCAACTTCTCCCTTACGTCTTTTATTTAAAAGATCTTCTTTAAGTTTTACAGGATTATTATGAAAACCCACTAAACTTCCATTTATATAAATTTTACTTTTAGTAATTGGCATATATTTTCACAATTTAATTTCTTCAATTTCAATTGATTTTAAAATACTTTCAGTTCTTACATCAGTTGTTATTCTTGCAAGAATAGATAAATTTTTAGAAAGTCCACAGTTAGGACCATCAGGAGTTTCAACAGGACATAATCTACCCCAGTGAGTTCCGTGAACATCTCTTGCTTCATAAAGTTCTCTTTGTGAATCAAGAGTAGATTTTACTTTTCTTAAATTAGTTAATGGTGCAATATAATTAACCCTATCTAAAAAAGTACACACACCAGTTACATTAGCAACCCATGTTCCTGTACTTACAGCAAATTTAATTCTTTCTGAAATTGCATCAGGTCTAATTACAGTTGTAATATTTAATTTTCTATGTCTTGAAATAGTTCTATCGATTTGGAATTTTAAATCATTTACAAAATGTTTAAAGGAATATCTAAAAAGATTTTCCATTAATTTACCTGAAAGTTCAAGTCTTTTGTTTGAGTAATGATCCTTATCTTCATCTTCTCTTAATTTATAAACTTTTTCAATAATTTTTGTTGTCATTGTAACCAAATAGAAAGCCTTAGCAGCTCTATCTTTTTTACTTTGACCAATATGTGGTAAAAGAAATGAATCAATAACCTCTTGTGCTCTTCTAAGTCGATAATTTTCAGTTTGAGAAGGAGCAACAGCTTTACCAATTTTATCAAGTGCATCTTTTTCAGTAGAACACCCTATTTTATCAATATTTAATAAAATTTCATTTTTAACTACTTTTTCATCAGAGAAAAGATCTAAGATATCTTTTTCTTTAATAACACCTAATGCATTTAAAAGTTCAACTAAAGCTAATTTTCTAGGTGATGACGGAAATGAGATATACATTAATCCTTCTGCATTTCTTTCAATTTTAACTTTACCTTTAAAAGCACCTTTAACTGAGATAATTTGTGCTTTTACAATTTTAGCAGTTTCACTAATTAATATTCTATCAAGAGCTAAAACTTCTTGAGTGATTAATGCTTTTTCGGAACCATTAATAATAAAGTAACCACCAAAATCTAATGGATCTTCTCCTTGTTCAATTAAATCATCTCTTGAAAGTCCATGTAAATTACAATATTTAGATTTTACTAAAATTGGAACTTCTCCAACATATGTTCTTTTTTCATCAATTAAAACTTCTTTTCTAAAAAGTTTAATATCAAGATAAATAGATCCAGCATAATTAATGTTTCTTTGTCTTGCTTCCATAGGAGTTAATCTAACTCTTGCACTTCTATCGGCTTCAACAATTTCTGGTTTAAAAACTTCTACATTTTCTATTTTTATACGTACATTGTTGTTACATTCAATATCTGAATATTCTTCAACAATTTCAGGAATTTTCTCCTCAATAAATTGATCAAAAGATTTTAATATTTGATCTATAGGTCCGGCAGATTTATAATAAGACTCAATTAATGGCCAATTATCCATTTATAATCACATTTTTATATATTTTTTTTATTAATTTAAACATTTTTTTAAGAAACTCTTTTTAAAAAATGAAACTACTCGTCACTAATTACTTTTCTATAATAGTAAATATCCCCAATTATTTCATTTTTTCTTTTAATTTTAATAACAGCACCTGGTTTAATTTCTAAATGTCTTATTGCAGGGTCTGAAATAGATAATAATGGTAATTTATCAATAGTTATGTTTTTTAAAGAAAGTTCAGCTAGATCCTGTTCTGTTGCAACAGTATGAATAGGAATTAAATTATGCTTAATTTCATCTTTAAGTCTTCTTTGTCTTCTATTCTTTCTAACTTTTTTTGTTTTAGAACTTGATTTTTTTTTATCTTTAATAGGTTTTTTAATTTTCACATCTATTTTAGAATTGTCATCCATGATTAAACACCTGTTTTAAAATAACTATATTGATAAATGCTTTTGATTTAAGTTAAAATTAAGTAAAAAGATTGATAAGTATAATATGTATTTCTTAGATACATTTAACGGTACAGATAAATAGAGAGATGATAATAAAAGCATATACTAATTAGCTAACAAAAACTTTATAAAGGGATGTGTTTTTTTCCTCAAAAATAGGGTTATTTTTATTTTTAAATAATTATATAGTTAAAGGTAATTAACTATATATTTATTAATATAACTAAATACTTTTAAATAACTTACTATTCATATATATTAATATTATATTTTATATAAGAAGGTGTTTAAAAAATGGAAAGAGTACCAACAGGCGTTTTAGGCTTTGATGAATTAATAGATGGGGGAATCCCAAAAGGAGCAACTGTTCTTGTATCAGGTGGAGCAGGTTCAGCCAAAACTATTTTTGCAACCACATATATTTACGAAGGTGCTAGAAAGTATGGAGAACCCGGACTTTTTGTAACTGTAGAAGATAATTTAAAGAATATCGTATGGAACATGGAAAGTTTTGGATGGGATATTAAATCTTTAGAACAAAGAAATCTAATGAAAATATACAGAATGCATATCGATCCAAGAAAACCAGTTGAACCACAAATTGATAAAGAACTTGATATAATTACTTCAATGGTTAAAGATATTGGAGCTAAAAGACTTGCAGTAGATTCAACAACCGCTTTTAGTGCATGGATAAATGATGCAGGTAAACTTAGAAATCTTTTATTTAGATTTTCAGATTATTTAAAAGATTTAGATTGTACAACCTTATTAACATCAGAAACTGCTGGTGGCCCTCACGATTTTTCAGCATTTGGTGTTGAAGAATTCGTTGTGGATGGAATTTTCATGCTTTATTTTATACCACCACACAGATCAATTTTTATTAGAAAGTTAAGAGGTACAAAACATTCTCAAAAAGTACATCCTTGTTTTATAACTCCAAAAGGAATTGAAATTAACCCACATGATGAAATAATGTGGTCTTCTATTAAACAATATTAAATATTTAATATTGTTTTTCTTTTTTTTATTTTCAAATATATTTAAACAATAAAATTCTAATAATTTATATGTATCCTGATATCTAAAATAATAATAGTTTTGTATTAAAAAGTGTAACAGAACACTTAAATAAACATGAAAAAAACTATAATGTACTTGATTTTTATAAAATTAATTAAAATTAAAAAAAGAAGTTATTAATCAATTAAACGGATTTTTGTAAATTATAAAATCTTGACATTTCTTCAAGACTAGTTGTTTCTTTTTCTTGTTTATCAACTCTATATTTTACAAATCTAGGAAATCTTAATGCCAAGGTTTCATTTGAATTTAATAAAGGAGTAGTGTGCACTGAACTTATTGTAATATCATCAAAATTAATCTCAACTATAATCTTTGGAATAACATAAAAATCAGGTTCTGTATTTGTAACAAGATCACTTGGTTTTTCAACAATAGTTAAATTCTTTAAAGTTTCTGATAATTCTTTTAAAACTTCGTCTTTAAGACCACTACCTAATTTAGCAAGTGTATAGTATTTATTAGTAGCATTATCATATATTCCTACTAAAAGAGCTCCAATACCAGTGATGGTTCGTTTACCTTGTCCATAAAATGCACCTAAAACAACAGCATCTATAGTATCCATAGAACCATTATAGGATTTTTTAAATTTAATCCAATTAAACCCACGTGATCCTGCACTATATCCAGAGTGTAAGTCTTTTGCAATTATTCCTTCAAAACCATTATTTATTGATTCATTAAAGAAATTTTCTAAATCACCAAGATTATCTGTAGTAATACATTTTGTAGGAGTAACAACTGGAGGATAATTAAAATTTTCTTCAATTAGTTTTCTACGTTCACTAAATGGTTTAAAAAGAACTGTTTCTTTTTTAAAATAAATAATATCAAATACTTTTAAATGAAGTGGTAATTCTTTTGATTTCTCTAAAATATCATATTTTCTTTTTCTTTGCATTGTTATTTGAAAAGCATAATATTTATTATTTTTTGAATCAAATGCAATTGCTTCAGAGTCAATTATAAAATCATGTGGTATACTTAAGGCATTTGAAACAATATCTGGAAACATAGAAGTCATATCTTCTTCGTTTCTTGAAAAAATTTTTACTTTCTCTTTAGATTTATGAACCTGCATTCTAAATCCATCAATTTTATAATCAACTAAAAAAGAATTTTCTTTTCCTAATCTATCATAAATGTCAACTAAACTTTTACATCTTTCACAAAGTGCAGGCTTAACTGGAATAAATAGTTCAACTGATAAATTTTTAATACTACTAAGCCCTTTTTCTTTAAATTTATGTGCTAATAGTCCAAGATCTGAAATTAAATTATATTTTTCTAATAATAATGATCTTGCTTCTTTTTGTTCTTCTTCTTTTAAAAAAAGAGAAAGGGCATCAATTAAGGTTGCATCTGAAAAACCAAGTCTTAATGAAATAGGAAATCTAACAATATATTTTGCAGATCTTAAATCTGAATTATAAAGAATTGATTCAAAAAGTTTTATTTTAGTATCAATTGCACCCTTACCATCAATTAAAGTCATTCTTTCAAAAGTAGAATAAATTTCTCTAAATGATTGTTTTTTTGAAAATAAAGTTTGTTGTGTTTTTTTTGATTTTAAAGTATCAATAACAAGACCTAAATCTCCGAGTTTTTTAAAGTTTTCAGAAATAGTACTTTCAGTATGTCCAAGATATCTAGAAATTACTGAAATTAAAGTAGAAAGCCCAATATTTATTTCTTTACCTTGATATTTAGGTCCAATCTTACCCTGACAAAAATAAACTAAACTTGCTATGTCTTCAGAATTACATCTTAAAAAAAGCTCAGAAAGAATTGAAGCCATTTCAAGACGACTTGATGTTTTTTCAAGTCTTTCAAAATATCTTGTAATTAAACTAAAATCCATTATTTTTACCTTTTTAAAAATTAATAAGTTCTACCTACATAAACTATGCTTTTAGCTTTATTTTTACAAATAATACAAACATCAGATTCATCAGCTTCTTCTTTATAATCCATTCTAACTCCTCTAATATCTCCACCCTTTGTTTGTGCTTTAAGTTCTTCAAAGCAAGACTTACCATCCATTTTAATTGAACAAAAAGGCACTCTAGCAACTTTATTTTCATCTAAAACTTCATTAAGATCTTCCATTGTTGAAACAGATAATATTTTATTATCAAATGCACTATCTGCTTGTTCTCTTAAATTACCTAAAAACTCATTTTCAATAATTTTAATTTCATCAAAGATATCAGCAACATATACTTTTTTCTTTTCATTTAAATCTCTTCTAAAAAGTACAACAGATCCTGCAAAAATATCTTTTGGACCTACTTCAATTCTTATAGGTACACCTTTCATTTCATAATGTGTAAATCTTTCTCTTGGTGTTTTTTCAGTTTGATCATCTATCTTAACTCTATAACCAAGTTTATCTAAATCTTTAGCAATTTCAATACAAAATGATTCTAATTTTTGATTATCAAAATCACTAAAATATAATGGAGTTATAATTATCTGTATTGGTACTAAATCAAAAGGAATTCTTAAACCTAAACTATCACCATGAACACAAATCATTCCACCATATATTCTCGAAATTGCTGGACCATAACATGTTCCAAAAGGATGTTTTAAAGAATCATCTTTATCTTTAAACTTAACATCAAAAGTTTCAGTAAATTTAGTTCCTAAAAGATGAGTTGATGGAAGTTGTAATATCTTACCATTATTTAAAATTACATCTGCTGCAAAAGTATCCATTGCTCCAGGAAATTTATCCCATTGTGGTCTTTTAAAAAATATGAATGGAACAGCAAATTCTCCATGAATAATATCTTCAGTAATTTGCATATCTTCATACACTTGTTTAACAGCATCTTCTAAAGTTTCAAAAATATTATGAGATTCATACCAATAAAATTCTCTACCTCTTAAAAAAGGTTTTGTGGCTTTTGAATCATATCTAAAAACATTCGCTCGTTGATATGTCTTAAGTGGTAAATCTCTATAACTTTGTATCCAATATTTAAACATATAATAAAAAGCAGTTTCAGAAGTTGGTCTTAATGCATACTTTTGTTCAAAGTCTTCATCACCATGTTTTGTAACCCAAAATACTTCTGGACTAAAACCTTCAATATGTTCTGATTCTTTTAAAAAATTTTCTTCAGGTATTAATGTTGGCATAATCACTTGTTGATGACCAGTTTCATTAAATTTATCTTCATATATTCTAAACATTTTACTTATTGAAAAAACTGACCAAGGACGAAATACAGTAAACCCTTTTAAGTTATATCTTATATCAATAAGCTCAGCTTTAAAGATAATATCATTAAACCATTCGTTTAAATCTTCTATTTTATATTTTTCTGATGAAGGCATAGTTAATCACATATATTTGCAATATATTATATAGTTCAATATATTTAAAAAAGAAACTGTTCTATAAATAAATATTATGTTTTTTTAATAAAAATTATCTTTTTCTATGTAAGTATAAAAAATTACAACTAAAATTTTTAAGACTTTAATTATTTTTAATTTTATATATTTAAATTATTTTTAATAGCATTAATATTTTTTACTTAACATTTAATTTTTGTTTAATCAAATCAATATTATTTGCAAAAATAGTAAATTTAGTAAGATAATCAGTATGTTGGTTTAAAATTTTATTTTTTAAATTTCTCTTTTTTTCATGATAATAATTAAGATTATCAGTTACATTTCCTGCAGCATCTTTATCACCTGCTTTAAGATAACTTCTTTTTAAATATTCTGCATTTTTACTTAATAGCTTATAATCTACATCTACATGAATATAATTATCAATTAATTTAATTATTTGCTTAGAAGAAGTATTTAATTTTTCTAAATATAAAAAATAAGCTTTATGTCCACTACTCATATGTTTAGAATTATTTTTTAATTTAAAAGATGCAAGTTCACCTTCAATTAATTTAAGTCTATTTTTAATATAGTCTTTAGATAATTTTAATTTATTTTTATCAAAATTACCATAACTTTTTTTCAATAATTTAATTGTTTTTTCTTTAATAGTATAGAAATCTAATTCTGCATATATTTTTTTTAATTCAGAATGCAAAACAGAATTATAAGTTTTATTTTTAATAATAGATTTTTTTAATTTAATTTTAGAATTACTAAATAAATTTAGTTCTAATTGCTTTATATTAACTTTTTTTTTAGCAACCATATAAATCAAATTTTATTGAAAATGAAAAAGTGGGACTGCCCCGATTTGAACGGGGGTCGTAAGCTCCCAAAGCTTAAATGCTAACCAGGCTACACCACAGCCCCAATATTTTCTGTAGTATAAATATATAGAAACAATAGGTTTATAAATAAATATATTTTTATTCAAAATACATTACAAAATTAAAGTTTAATAAAATTAATTTGTACTTTAATTTAAATACCATAAATTCCAATATTTATTAAAATAAGTTGAATATTTATTAGCAACATCTTTATCATAAACAATAACTAATGATTCATCATTGTTACTCACACCATTATTTGATAAGTTCATAGACCCAGTAATAATTATTGAATTATCAATAACACAAAACTTATTATGCATACTATTTGGATTTTTATCTAAAATAACTGGAATGTTGTTATTTATAAAATTATTATACTGAGAATAAGTATTAATATTTCTTTTTTCTAAAATATATTTTTGATCTATTTTTTTATTTTTAATAATATCAAAAAATTCATTTAAGGTAAAACTAAAATACATGCATTCAAGTGAATAATTTGCATCATCAATAATATCTAACAAATGATATAAACAATTATCTTCAGGACAAAAATAACTTTCAACATTTCCAAAAGTTTTAATATCAATTGAATTAATTAATTCTGGAGAAAAAATCCCATTGAAAAAAGAATCTATCTTTTTGGTATAATCTTTAGCAAGTTCTTTATCTTGGAAAACAATTACATTATTATTGTTTTTATAATTTCCATTTAAAGTAAAATTCATGGACCCAACCCAAACTATTTTTTCATCAAAAACACAAAATTTATTATGCATATATGATGATTCTGAATCGTTTGTAATTACAGATACATTTGAGTCTTTTAAAACACCAATCATTGATTCTTTTGCTTGTAGTCTTCCATAGTCAGAAACAAATCTAACCTTTAAACCTTCTTGTGATTTTAAAATTAAAGAATCAGTTACAGTTTGTAAAGAAAGATCGTAAACCGCACAATCAATTGTTTTTTTAGAACTATCAATTAAAGTTATTAATTCATCCAGACAATTATCTTCAGGACAAAAGTAAACCTGGGAAGAAATATTTCTATCAGATGAACCATATAAAACTCTTGATTTAATTGAATCATAGGAATTTAAAGTACCATTTACAAAGTTACCATCTGTAACACTTTCATAGGTATTGTCTAACTTATCAACAGTTTTATCAGCAAGTCCATCAAGTCCAAGTTTATCTGTTGAAAAATAGGATGTTGCAACTAAAAATATTACAACTCCAATTAAAATTAAAGTAATTATTTTTGTAAAATTCATATTATTTATAGCACCTAATATTTTTAATTAATTTTACCTTGAAAAAGGAAATTTCCTCCACCCTTAATTGTTTTTTTAAGTTTTTGCTCAAGTTCTTTTTTTACATCATCAATTGTTTTCAGTGAATTTTCACCCTTGAAAATAAACACATTACCATTATTATTATATATTGCAATAGTTTTGTCTTTTACTTTTTCAACAGTTTGTAATTTTTTAAATATTTTTAATATTTCTTGAGAATCTAAATTAAACTTAGCAATAACAACCTTATCATGAGTATTAATAATATGATTACTTTCATAGTCAGCAATTCTTTCTCTTAAAGAATTAATTTCTTTTCTTTGTTCTTTCCATTCTTTAAAAAAGTTATTTGCAGTTTTAAAAAGTTCAACTTTTGAAATTGAAAATATTTTAGTAGTTTCATTTAATATGTTTTCATTTTCACGTATACTTTTTAATGCTGATTTATAAGTTGTAAAGAATATTCTTTCAACACCATCTTGAACTGATGTTCTTTTTAAAATTTTAAAAATACCTGCCTGAGAAGTATTAGTTAAATGTAAACCAGCACATGCTTGTACATCAACATTTAAAATATCTAATATTCTTAAACTATTACCTGGTATTGCACCACCTTGATAAAGACGAAAACCATGTTTTTTTTCAGCATCATCTTTTGATAGTTCATAATTATTAATTGGTATTCTATCAAAGATCCATGCGTTAACCTGATCTTCAATAAGTTTTATTTCATCATCAGTTATTGATTTATAGTGAGTTATATCTAAATGAGCTTCATTGACATCCTTAAATGCACCTGCTTGCCAAATATGATTACCTAATATTTTTCTACATGCAGCATTAAGAAGATGAGTAGAGGAATGTTGCGATCTTAGTTGTCTTTGTCTATCTATATCAACTAAACAAATTACAGTTTGTCCTACTTTAAATGAATATTTAGAATTATCTAAAAGATGTAATATTTTTCCTTCAAAATTATATACTTCCTTAACCTCAAAAACACCATCAATTGTTCCTTGATCATAGTTTTGTCCTCCACCTTGAGGATAAAATACAGTTTTATCTAAAACTATAAAATTTTTTGCAGAAAATATAACCTTCGAAGTACATTCTGTTTTTCCATCATAATATATTTTTTCAGTATTTTTAATTGCTTTTATAATTTCTTTATTTTCTTTTTCTAAAATTTTATTTAAAAAACCATCTTTCTTTTCTTTATCTTGTTTATTATCAATTGCAATTTTTGTGAAATAATCAGATGGTATATCTATATTTTTATTAAGTTTTTTTGAAACTTGCTTTATTTGCTCAGCAGTAATTCCATCACTCTTATATAAAGTAACAAGCTCATCAGTATTTATTTTTTTCTCAGAAGAAATTAAACTATTTAATTTTGTATTTGCTTTTTCTTTACTAATATTATATTTTCTTTCTTCTTCTAAAAAAACTTCAATTGTTGTTTTAAGTCCATTTTTTAAAGTTGAATCAAAATCTTTTAAAGACAAAACATGTATTTCAAATATTTTTGGAAAATCTAAATTAAAATTAAATTCTTTGTTTAAATCAAGAATTCTTCTTGCTAAAATTCTTAAATTATAACCTCCTCCAGAATTAGAAGGTAAAAGACCATCTGTTGAAGTATAAAGTAAAGTTTTAGTATGATCACAAATAGCGTATAAAGCATGAACAGGAGATAACTTTTCTAAAAGTTCTTTTTTTGAAAATCCTAAACTTTTTGAAATTTCATCATATTTTTTATTAATATCATCAATTTCATCAATATTTAATTGACCTGAAATTTTATAGAATTTTTCTAAAAGATTATTATCAAATTTAACTTTAGTATATTTTTTTAAATAATCTAAAAGATCTTTAAAAGTTACATCATAACTTGTAGGAGTACCATTAGTATACCAAGCTAATCTTTCAAAACCAGCACCCATATCAATTACTGGTTTTTTTAATTGTTCATATTGTTTGTTTCCAAGATCTTGAAATTGCATAAAAACACAATTACCTAATTCAACACCATTTGCAAAATATTCCATTGAAGGACCAAAATATCCTCCGCCTTCCCATACATCTTCAAAAAACACTAGATCTTTTTCTTTAACTCCAATAATTTTAGTTAAATATTCAAAATCTAAACTTAATGCTTCGTTTTTCCAATATGGTTTCTTTGGATCTGTATTAAATGCATGTTGTCCAAACATTACAAAAGTAGTATAATGAGTTCCAGTAATACCTACATTTGTAAGATCACCAAATCTTATTGAAGTTTGTGGAACAATTAAAGGATCTGCAGGAGGTTTAACTTCTCCATTTACAACATATGGTTGAAAATCAATAATTGATGCGTTTGTAAAATAAAGATCATTTCTCCATCTAGGAATAACTGGATATCTTGGAATTGAAGTATGTCCATTATCTTCAAAGAATTTCTCTGTTTTTTTCCAAGTTTCAGTATAAGTATATCCTTTTGTTTTTTTACCTATAAAATCTCTTGATTGACAAGTAGATTCTGCACAAACATCTCGATTTGTATTTGTCCAAAATGGTTTTTTACAATTAGTACAAATTTTTCTTTCATATCCAAGTTTAGTCAAAGCATCTACTTGATAATGCTCTTTCCAGTTTTTTTCAAACATTGACCTTACTTGTTTTTTAAGTTCTGTTTCTGCCATATTAAAACCTATAAATATTATATTATATAAGAAGCATTAGTTTTAAAGAGTTATTGCTTTTAAACTTTTAAACAATACACAATGCTAAACTATAAGTATTATTTTCATCTGTTGAAATTTTTACTTTTGTAAAAAAGTTTGCTAATATCTTTTTAAATTCAGTTTTAGTATATTTATAAGAAATCCCAACTAAAACTTGATCACCTTTTTTAAATTCAATAGTTTTATCAATATGTTTAATTAATTTATCTTTTAATACTGTGAAATACATTTCCATTCTAGAATTTCCAAATTTCACACTATATTGAACTTCACTTTCTTTAAAACCCATAAGTAACATAGGTTGTATCCAAAAATTTATCATTGCTTTATTATAATACGCTTTAATTAAGTCTTCAGTAACAGAACTTATAATTCCATTTCCAATAAGTAAAAAATCACCTTTCTTCATACTTCTTCTAATTGCTTCTAAAATATGATTATGATTAAAATTACCCATAGTATTTCCTAAAAATAACATTAGATGATGCTTATAATTTGGATTTCTAAAAAGAGAGGTTACATTTTCTAAATTTTCAAAATCAGAAATATTCCAATTAAATTCCAACACATCACCAATATTTAAAGCTCTAATAGTATCAGACGCAGTTTTTACCATATATGAACTTATATCAATAGGACAATATCTAACATTAAGATGCTTTGATAGTTCACCAATAAATAAGGATGCTTTTTTACCATTTCCACAGCCAACATCAATAACATTATAGGATTTTGCTTTCATTTTTGAAAGTACAAAATCAAGATTATTTCTAATTAAATTAACTTCTGTGTTAGTTAAATATTTTTTATATTCAGGATCTTCTTCAACATCAAGGAAATTTTGAGATTGTTTAGCAGTAAGATACCATAATTTAGAGTCAGATAAATCCCATATTCTAGTTCTTCCTTCAAGTTTATAACCCCTTTTTATAATTTCATTAAATATTATATTATTTACATTCATAATAATCACAAAATCTATTAATTACTAATATATAATTACTTAACAATCTTATTATAAAGATATATTTTACTTAAAAAATAAAATTTTAAGTTAATGAATTAACTATATAAAATTAGATTTAAAAATATTTGATTTTAAAATAATTAAGTCAATTGAGTTATTTACCTGTTGAGTCAATGAATCACCAACTAATTTTTCCAATTGTTTTTTAAGCTTATAAATTTCAACTCCAAATGAAGTTGAATTATTCTTAAGTTCAAGCATAGATATTTTTTTATTTAATTTTTCAATTTGAATTAAATTTTTAAAAAGTAAATCAATATTTTTAACCTTATTATTTAAAAAACTTATAAATATCCTTCGTTCAAATTTAATTTTAAAACTATTTTTTTCATTTTTTAGATTATTATATAACTCAGCATAAAATTCTTTTTATTTACTTAAACTATTTACAAATGAAAAAATTTGTTTCTGTTGAGTCAAACCACCTAACTTACTTAATATCTTCTCTTTAGTTTTAAATAAATATTCTTTTTTTGTAGTTCCTTGTTTAGAATAAAAAAAATCTATACTTTTTGTAAGTTTTTCTCTAAATGGTTTTCCAAGCTTTATATTTTTATTTATATATTCAATATTAAGTTCTTTTTTTAAATGAGGCATAAATCTATTAATAGCCCTACTTGTTTCATATGTAATACCATTAATAATTATTGGTTTAATATTTCCTTTTGGAGCCATAATTTCTCAATTTATATATATTTTAAAGATTTTATTTTAAAATGATAAAAAAGTAATGTTTTCAAAAGATATTTTATCTTCTTTACCTGTTTTTATATTTTTTATTGAAATAATTTTTTCTTTAATTTCATTTTCTCCTAAAAAACCAACATAGGTAATTCCTAATTTATCTGCATACTCAATATTCTTACCAATTGATCTTTTTAAAAGATCTATTGAAACATTCATACCATTCATTCTAAGTTTTTGAACAATTTTTATTGAATCTTTAATTGTGTCCCCTATAGGAATTACAAAAAGATCAGCAGTTGTTTTTTTATCCATTCCATCTCTTTTCTTAATAATTTCCATAATTGGCTCAAGACCGAATGCAACACCCACAGCAGGATAACTTTTTGAATCATCTTGTAAGTATTTACTAATCATTTCATCCCATCTACCACCACCAGCAATTGAAGAAGACATAATTTTTTTATCTTTTAAAAATACTTCAAAAATAGGCCCTGTATAATACCCTAAACCTCTAGCAAGAGAAGGTAAAAACATATATGAAACATCATAATATTCTAAATATTTGAAAAGTTCTTGTAATGATTTGATTCCTTCAGTTTCCCCAATGGTTTTACCTATAGCTTCAAGCTTTTCTTGGTTAGTTCCTGATACTAATAGTAAATTTAACAACAAATCGATTGTTTTTTCATCAAGTCCTTTTGAATAAAGCTCGTTTTTAACCCCTTCAAAGCCTGTTTTCTTAAGCTTATCAATGGTTATTATTACTGATGTTTGTATTTCTTTATTAATTTTATAAAAATCAAGAATTTCCTCTAAAAGACGCCTATCATTGATTTCAATATTTACTTCTAAATTAAGCTCTTTAAACACAAAATCAATTAATGAAATTATCTCTGAATCTGAAGAAACTTCCTTAACTCCAATAATATCTACATCACATTGATAAAATTCTCTATATCTTCCAGCCTTTATAGGCCCATCTCTAAAAACCGGACCTATTTGATATCTTTTAAATGGAAGTCTTATTTGTGGGTTTTCACCAATAAATCTTGCAAGAGCAAATGTAAATTCATACCTTAATCCTAGTGATCTTTCACCTTGGTCTTTAAATCTATATATTTCAGAAATTGCATCTGAATTTTCTCCAGCTCCAAACTTTGCTTCTAAAATTTCTAATTTTTCAACAGTTGGTGTTTCCAAAGGAGAAAAACCATAATTTTCAAATATATTTTTAATTTTAAAAATAATCTTATCTCTAAGTATCTTTTCTTCAGGTGCAAAATCTCTAAATCCTTTTGCAGTTTCAAGTATCATTTTTTCAACCATATTTTCTCTTTTCCTATATTTATTTAGTTTATAATAATATATAAAAACTAATGCTTTTTTTAAAAAATAATAATTTATAATTAAAGGGTCAAAACCGGGATTCGAACCCGGGCCAGGAGCTCCACAGGCTCCTATGCTAACCACTACACTACAATGACCATTATATAAACTGTAATAATATATATTTTTTTTTAACTGTAATATCTACAAAATCAGAAATACCAATAGATTTTCTAACACTTATAGGTATTAAAAGTCTGTTTTTCTTATCAGAAGAAACAATTATTTTAGAATTAGTAATGATGGGGAGAATTAAAAACTGGACTTAAAGTTATAGTTGACTCGTTTAAGTCATAGTTAAGTATATAGTTTTTGTTATTGAAAACTTTCTTTGAAAGAAAGAATCTTCCTCTATCATCTATTTTTGTTATCATATTAAATCACATTTTATTAATAAAGAACAGTTTTCTTGTTCTTCTATATATAATTTATATATACAAAACATTTTAAAAGAACATGTGGGGAGAAAAAAAAAAATTAAGAAGAAGGATTAACTATTCTTCCTAAAAATAAGATTTCTCCTGTTTGTTTATCTTGAATTATAAAGATAAAAGGATGATCTGCAATAAACTCAAAAACTTCTTGTTGAGATCCTGGACCTACTGATGTCGCTATCATAGTAACTACTGTTGCAGCAGCTGCTTCAGTTCCAGATTCATCTACAGAAATAAATGATTGATGAATTACTTTAGATATCATTAATGATTCATCAAACATTTTTGAAAAATTAGCAGAATCACTAAAAGCCAAAGACATCCCTAAAGTACTTAAATTATTTGATAATGTCATTTTATCGTCAAATTCAAATTTAGGTAATGTGATTTTAGTTAAATATATATCTTTCATTTCAGATTTCCATTCATTCAATTTATCAATAGTTAATATTTCATCTAAAGTATCTAAATTTTCTTTTGGTAAAAGAATAAGCATTGAAAGATCATTACCCAAATAGTTAAGTTCTAACATTTTAAGATAATCATTATTTAAATAATTAAATTTAGTTTTTTTAGGTAACATTACCATTGTTTCTATTTGAACTACATTTTCAGGAGTAATTTTAAAATCTAAATCAGTAGTATCTTTTTTATTAAATTCATAAATCCATTTACCTTTAAAATAAATTGCATTAGTTAAAATTAATTTTGTATCTGAAGATAAATCCTCAAGTATATTTTTTATTCTATTGTTTGTTTGTTTAGCAATAAAATCATTAATTGTTAATCTTGATTTTTCAGTTTCATTAACAAAATCTAAATTAACTGCTTTACCACCATAATATTTTTCAACATTTTGTGAATAGTTATCTAAAAGTTTTAAATCTTTTGAAACCCACAAAGCATTTCCTGTTCTAATTTCATAATTTTTATTTTTAGTATTTAATTTATTATATATAACAGCAGAATTAGGTCTTAAAATATTATTTTCTGGAAAATAAAATACATTTTTCATTTCCTCTGCAGTAGCTCCATTTGCACCTTCATAAGTCATTGCAAGCGCACTATAAATACTATATGGTGAAAAAAATAAATTTTCAGTATTTGTTTTACTTAAATCAAAATATAAATCCATTGCAAATTGATTATTAGCATTAACAACTTCTTGTATTCCTTCTAAACTAAATCCAGTATCATCTGCACTAGGTGGACTTAAAGGATCATATGGAAATACAAATAATGCAACACCTGCAGATACAATACCAACAAATAAAATAACTAATATAATTGATAACCATTTTTTACTCATATTTAAAAACCTCTCATATTTTAAAAAAAATTAAGAAGAAGGATTAACCATTCTTCCTAAAAATAAAATTTCATTAGTTTCATTTTCTTGAATTATGAAAATAAAAGGATGATCTGCATTGAAAATAATATTAGCTACTGGATTAGGCATAGATTTAGCTATCATTATAACAGCAGTAGCTGCTGCAGCTTCTGTTCCTTTTTCATCAACTGAAACAAATGCTTGGTGAATAACTTTAGATATCATTAACCTTGTATCTCCATTCATTTTTGAAAAATCAGCAGCAGAACGTGAAAATGCAGTAGGCATACCCATATCACTCAAATTATTCTGCAAGTAATATCTAGTATCAAATTTAAATTTAGGTAAATTTATTTTAGAAACTTCTTTTTGAGTCATACTTTTTTTCCATTCATTTAGTTTTGCATAACTTAAAACTTTTTCTAATGAACTAACATTGTCTTTAGGTAAAAGAACTAACATTGAAAGTTCATTATCTTTATATGGTAATTCTATTATTTGAAGTAAATCATTTTCAAAATAATTAAATTTTTTATCCTCTGGAGACATAATCATAGTTGGAATTTTAATAATATTGTTAGAATTAACTTTAAAATTTAAATCCATTGTATCTTTTTTATCAAATTGATATTTCCAATCTCCTTTAAAATAAATGGCATTTGTTAAAACTAATTTTGTATCATCTGTAAGATCATTTTGTTCTAAAAGATCGTTTATTTTATTATCTGTTTGCTGAAAAATAAAATCATTAATTGTAAGTCTTGATTTTTCAAGTTCATTAATAAAATCTAAATTAACTGCTTTACCACCATAATATTTTTCAATTAAATTAAAATATTCTGGTAAAAAAGAAAATTCTTTTTGAGCCCATAAAGCATTTCCTGTTCTTAATTCATAAGATTTTTCTTTTTTATTTATTATATTATATATAGCAGCAGAATTAGGTCTTAAAATATTGTTTTCTGGAAAATAAAATACATTTTTCATTTCCTCTGCAGTAGCTCCATTTGCACCTTCATAAGTCATTGCAAGCGCACTATAAATACTATATGGTGAAAAAAATAAATTTTCAGTATTTGTTTTACTTAAATCAAAATACATATCCATTGCAAATTGATTATTTGCATTTGAAACTTCTTGGATACCTTCTAAAGTATACCCACTATCATTTACTTCTGGTGGACTTACAGGATCATATGGAAAAACAAATAATGCAATACCTGCACTTACAATTCCAATAAATACAAAAACAAATAAAATTGACAACCATTTTTTATTCATATATTAAAAACCTCTTTTAATTATAATTTAAACTATATATATGAATTACAATAAAGTTTATAAACAGAAATAAATAGTTAGGTTTTTAACTAACTTAAGAAAAAGAGATTATAATTTAAAAAAAATAAAAAAATAAAAAAAGAAAAGAAAGATTTATAATCTTCCTTTAAATTCTTTACCAACTTTGAATGAAACTGTTTTACTTGCAGAAATTTTCATAGCTTTTCCAGTTTGAGGATTTCTACCCATTCTAGCAGCTCTCTTCTTAACTTTGAAAGTACCAAAACCAACTAATTGTAATTTACCTTCTTTTTTAACAATTACTTTCATAGCTTCTAAAGTTGTATTAATAAACTCTTCTGCTTTTGCTTTTGAGAAATCTGTTTTTTTAACAACAGCTTCAACTAATGTTTTTTTATTCATTTATTCACTCCCCTTTTTTCTATAAAAAATATAGATTATTAAATTATTATATATAGTAAAGCTTTTTAAATAGATGTGTTTTAATCCCTATTTATAGGGCATCTAAGGAGTATTTATGGAAAAATAGCAGATCTATTGGGATTTGAACCCAAGTTTTAGGCTCCGCAAGCCTACGTACTATCCAGGCTATACTATAGATCTTTTAAAATAATTATTTTTTTCCGCCTTTACGAGAAATTGTAGAGGTTCCCCAAAAGAAAACAGATACAAGACCAAAGCCTAAAAATAAATATCCCATCATAATAGCACTAGTTAAAAATAAATATTTATAAACTAAAAAATAAGCTAAAATACCAGTTACAATAAAAGTAAGAATATTTTTTTCTCCAAAAGCTTGAGAGGCATTTTCATAAATAAAGAAAACAATTAAAGCCATAATAATATATTTTACCCAAGGAAAAATCACCATAAATCCAGGTACAATTAATATAGCTACAACTGAAACAATTAATATTTTTACAAGTAATGGAACTGCTCCAAAAACGCCACCTTTATTATTAAGCATAAATTATCTACCTGGAGGTTTCCCACCCATTCTTTTAACTAAATGATTTCTAGCTGCATGTTCTGTTGCTCCTGGAGTACCATGAGTATCCATTTTTTTACCCATCATTTCTTCAGCTGAACCACCAGCACTAATAAAGAAGAAATCAACAAATATTCCAGCTACACCCACTGACAATAAAATATATAATATATATCCAGTTTTAAAAATAGGCCAAAATAAAAAGATCATAACAATAACACCAATACTAATCATTACTAATGCAAGTGTATTATGAGTAACTCTTCTTTTGATAAAAGCTATGATTGTAAGTATTAAAAATAATTGTAAGATAAAATCAAAATCTTGAAAAAAATTTAAATATATATTTAACATTTTTATTTTTCCTTTATTATTAATTTAAGTATTATTTATAACTGGACAAATATAATCACTAGGAATATTAGAAATTATAATGTCAAGTTCATTTTGTGTAAAATTAACTTCACTATCAACCCATTTAATATATGTTCTTTGAGGTGATTTATGAATACATGCTTTTTCATTTTTTACAAATTCAAAAATTCCTTTAATTGTTTTTAAATTATTCAAATTATTTCCTAAATTATGATCCGAATTTTTAAACGTAATATCTTCAACATTACCAATTAAATTTGATTTAGAAAATATTTTTGTAAAATCACTATTAGATAACTGAGAAGTTTTAAATTTAAATTGACTTAAGTCTAAATCAGTAGGTATATATAACATAGTAGTTAAACTTATATTATTATCTGTAACTGTACTTGTGTCTAATATATATCTACCAATATCATCACTAGAATATAAATTATCAATAAATACAATATCATTACTAGTCCATTTTAAAAAGTTAGAACCAATTAATGGATCTAAAGAATTGTCACCACTATGTAATAAATTATAAGATAACTTACTATTAAGTAAACATGCAGCATATGAATATAATGGAATTGGATATGATAAACTATATGTCATTTGAAGTTGTCCATCATTAAATTTTTTTAAATCTAATATATATCCTTCTGAATCAATAATATTATTTAAATTACCTAGACTATTATAATTATTTATTGCTAAAGTATTAATTGGGTTATTAACTAAAGAATAATTTAAATCTACAATTGAATCAGATCTTATTTGAATTATAGGGTCATAATTATTTGTTTGTATACCATATCCATCTCTAGTTCCATTTTGATTTAATCTTCCGTCAAATGGCATATAATGAAAAGCACTAAGTTCTGATGAACTTAAGTTTTTTACAAATAATAATTGAATATCAATCTTAGTATCATCCATAGAATTTTGATAATAATCATTATCATTACCATAAACATCAACCTTATATATTCCAGGCATAAATGTTTTTTGAGTACTATTATTATCAAAAGTAATTTTTAAGTCACCATCATTAACTGAACTTTCTGTAAATAAATTTGAATTATTAGGTTTAGAAAATTTTGAAAATTGACTAAAAGCATCATTATCTCTATAATCTATAAAATCTTTTAAAAGATTGTCAGAAATTCCATCATTCATTAATTTAATATAAAATGGACCTTCAACACAATTTTGAATTTTATAAAATATAGATATTAGCATCTGTAAAGAATCACAAGCATATTTTTCATACATTTCAGAAACATTATTACCAATACATTTATTAGTCCAACCTCCTTCTTCATATTCTTCACCCCAATTAAAAAACACTTTAGGCAAATACTCTAACCCAGTTTTACAAGAATCGGTTTGATCTTGACAATAACCTAAAATAAACATATCAGTGCCATCATTTTGACCACCAACACCTATACAATAATCAAAATCAATGGTGCTCTGAGTTATTTCTGGGTCTAATTTAAAAATGGTATAATCAGCAAGAACATTCTTATTAAAGTCAGAATTAAGAATATCTAAAACTTTAAAGTTAAATAAAGTATTTTCAATTCCTGTTGTTTCATCTAAGGATAAATCACTAAAATTAGAATTATATGTTACAGAACGTGTTATATCTGTAGTTATTAAAGATAACTCTGAAGATAAATTATTAACTGATAAATTTTCATCAATAGGATTTAAGGATACTGGAGTTAAAAGTTTAACTTTATATAAATTTAAATTATTATTAAAACTATATATTTTAGATTGACTACATTCATCTTGAGAAATACAAAATATTTCTACTGAATTCCAAGTAATATGTGATATATTAACTATTGATTCACTATTATAAGCCTTAACATTAAATGTTTGTGTAAAATTTACATCATTACCATTAAGTAAAATATTAAATGTTAAAACAATTGCTGAGTTGTTTGTAGGATAGTCACCAGTATATGCATCATTAAACTTAAAATTAATTGGAATTAACACTGATGACAAAATATTTTGATTATTTAAATTAATAGAATCATTAAATACACTATTATCAATAAACAAAGGTAAACTATCTACTATAATATTTTTTAAAACAGCATTAACATCTGAAGATAAATTATAATCTATAACAATACTAGGGTTGATATCTTTTATAATTTCAATATCATAAACTTCATTTTCATCAGAATATCTAACACCTTTATTTGGATTAGGATAACTAGCACTATAATTTATAGAACCTAAATTTTGAACAACAATATTTGAGTTTACATCAAGTAACAAAGTAGTATCATCATTAAACTTTAAATGATTTGTATAACTTTCATTAATATCAACACCAGTACTAATATCATCATTTAAAACTAAACTAGTCAAAACAAGAGTTTGAACTTGATTTATATCCTTAGGTAAATCATTAACAGTAAAAAGATTAGATTTAATTTGATTTACATCAAATACACTAGATGCTCCTGTGAATGTAAGATCATTTAAATTTGCAACAACAGTTGATTGCTTTAAAATATTATAATTTTCAAGATTAACATCTCCAAAAATAATTGAATCATTTAATCTATAAAAATATGTAGAAAGATTAATATTATTTTCTAAAATTGAATATCCAGATTCAATAGTTTTTGATCTTACAACAGTATTGTTTATAAAACCAGCTTCTGGAGTAAAAATAAAATAAAAATTAATTTTTTTAGACATATCTTCAACAGGAAGATAAATATTTTGATCAGTTAACAATCCTTGTGCATCCGTATCACCTAAAGAGATTGCTTCTCCACCAGTTACTTGATATTTAATTAAAATATTTTCAATTGGTGCATTATAATTATCAACAACTTTAAATGAAACATTATTTTGTCCAATAAATATATCATTATTTAAATTACTAGTAATTTCAAACACAAAATTAACATCTGAATAATATGAATATAATGAAGTATTAATTATAGGGAAATTGTTTAAAATATCTGTTGATAGGACAGGTTCTGAATATGCTGTATTTTCAAAAAAACCAGTTGGCTTAAATATTGTATAAGTATTAATGTTATAACCTCTGTTTGCATCTATTAAATTTATTGAATAATTATAATCATTAATAACTGTTTGATAATAAACAATAGGATCCATATTACCATCAGGATCTCCTGAATCTAATAAATAACCATAGCTTGCATATTCTAAATTATTATTTGTATAACTTGAAGTTTGATCAATACTACCTTGTCTTAATAAATTTTTCAAATATAAATAATAAATATCATATTTATAATTTGTTTCAATAGATACTGAATAACCATCTACATATGGAGTTAGTACAGTACCATTAAAATCTTTAATTTTCTTTGAATATATATAATCTAAATTATTAAATGGAATTTGATATTTATTTGTTTTTGAATAGAAATAACCATCAGGATAAATTGGAACTTCATTCCAAGAGATAGATTGAATTGGATCAAAATTATATATTTCACCATATTTTGTAGCCAAAGATCTATAACTTAGTTTGTAAAAATCAGTGGGTGCAACAGGAGCCTCTTTAAATTTAATATTTGCAGAAAATTCTAAAACATTTGGAGAAAGATCCATTACATTAACTTCAAACCATTTATATTTATTTCCATTATAATCATAACCTTGATCAGTAGTATAATTTTGATTAAATAAAGTTATATTAAAATCAGGAATATGCTCTCCAGAAAATTTATATCCTCTATCAATTTGAATTTCATCTGATAATATATCATCAGAAACAAAATAAATATAATCGTCATCTATAAATATTTCATTTCCTGCTCTTAAGTGTAAATATTTAATTTCAGAATCACTAAAGCATGAAGTGTATTTAAATTTAAGTCTATATTCATCATCAAGCCCATTATTATTATAATCAATATTGGTTACAATTCTAGTTCCTGTTTTATTATATAAGCCAGTTAATTCAAGTTTAGAATCTGAACATGCAACTAAACTAGTTAAAGAAACTTCTTTAAAAATTTCTTGATCAGGTACAAGTGTTAAAACTTCTGTTTGATAAGTTGTATATCCTTGTGTACTAATAACAGCATAAACTCTATTTACTCCACCAATAAAATAATATTGAATATTTGAATCAACATCAACAGACACATAATCAATTACTGAATTATGCTCAACATCATAGAAATTAATATCAAAATTTATATTTGGAGTTACTTTTAAATTTAATATTTTTGGAATATCTTGTAAATTCACAAATAATGGTAAAAAAGCATTAACATCAAGCTCTTCAGTACTTGAAGTTCCTTCTCTATCAACAATACCATGTACAGCATAAGCATAATAGTTCTTATGAGCCCTCTGTAGTTCAAAATTAACATCACCAAATTGATTAGTAAATTTAGAAACTGGGTTTGTAAGTACAAAATTATTATCAACTTCCCTATAAAGATAAACTCTTGCGTTTGAAATATTTTGAATATTATCTTTTACATTAACACCAATTTTTCCAGAATTCAGTTCTGATGAAAATTCTAAAGGTATAATTATATTTCTATCTAAAGAAGTTACTAAAACTGGATCTGGTTGATTATAACCATTAATTTCAGTATTTATTATTCTAACTCTATAATCATAAAAATTAATTACATTAAAAGAATAATAATTTGTATCTTCTGCTATGTATTCAGTAAATACATAACTTTCGTTTGTATCTTTTAATTTTGATTCAAGAGTAATGTCTCCAAAAACTGGTTCACTAGTATTTGCATCTTTTAAAGTCACAGAAATATAACCAGTAGTACCTAAAATACAAATTCCATCGCTATTTATATTTAAGAAAGGTTTTAAATGTTCATTATTACAATCAATAACCCCAGCTACACAAAAGTTAGAATACTTAGGTAAAGTACAATCAAAGTTAATTAAATCATCTCTTGTAAATAAAACAAAAGAAGTATTAATAGTTTCTTCTTTAAAAACTGTTAAAGGTCCTTTTTTAGGATATGTTAAATATCCTTCTTTTGTAACAGTTAAAAGATATTGTTTAGGATCAAGAGAAAATTCACCAAGTCCATAAATGTCAGTTTGTTTATTATCAAGAGGTAAAATAAAATTTGATTGTGAATAATTATAAACAGTTACATCAGAACCTAAAAGAGCATCCCCAGAGATATTTTTCACACTAAAACCTAATTTACCAATATCTGAAGTGATTCTAGTTAAAACAACTTTATTGTTAGAACCAATTACTTTATTTGTAATTGATGAAAATTTATTTGAAGTTACTGACACTCTTAAACGTCCACATGCAGCAGGAGTTTTAACTGTAATTCTACCATTAGCTATAAGTGTATTTTTTGGAGTAGGTATTTTTTCATTATTTGTACATGAAAATACAATATTTAATGTTGTATTTAAAATTAAAATATCATTATTTTCAACAAACATAATTTCTCTTTCTTCTTCTTCACCAACTGGTAAAAGAGGGGAATCAAGATCAATTAAAAGAGTTACAGTTTGTCTCAAACTATTTTTACTAAGTTTAAATGAATGATTTAAAGTAGTATAATGTTCTTTAGATACAATTAAATTAACATTTTGTTTTTTAGATTTTAAATCTTTAAATATTGCTTCTCCAAACACATTTGTAGTTAAAAATGAAATGTTTTCATCATTAATTTGGAAAGTTACTAATGCTCCATTTAAAGGAACACCAGCAGGATCATAAACATCAACACCTATAGTCCAAGATTTTGAAAAAGATAAAGTACCTGATAAAATTAAATATAATAATAATGCTAAAATTAATAAAAATAAAATAAAACTAGGAAATACTTTATCAATACGATCTGTTAGTTTATTAACTGGTATAACTTTACTAATTCCATCAATCATTTTATAATAATTATCCTCAAAAAAGAAATAACCTTTTTTAAAAAAATTACCTGTCTTTTTAAAAAAACCAACTTTATTAACATTACTTAAATTCTTTTTAATTTCAGTTTTTGGTTTTTCTTCTTTAACATTTAGTTTATTTGAAGAACTAGTTTTATTAACAAGTTCTTTTTTTAAATTATTTTTAGCAGAATTTGTACTATTAATTGATTTTGACAATTCACTTAAAACATACTCTTTTGTATTAGCTAAAGATGCAACTTTTTTTAATGGAAGTTTATTATTTTTAATAATTTTTAAAACAAGATAACCTACGTTATCATTATACCCTTGTAACTTTATTGTTTCTTTAATTTCTTTTTCAGTAAAATTCATTGTTTTGTCTGATAGTAGACTATAAAGCTTTTCTGCTTCGATTTTATCTTGAGATTTTTTAAACAATGACATAATTTATCTTTTTTTTAATAATTTTATTTAAATATTGGAGTAAATGGAAAATCAAAACTTTTATTTCCAGTATCAGAAGTAATTGTTCCAACTAATCTATAATTTTGATAATAACAATAAATATCTTTTTCACTAAGATTCATTAAAGGATCATAATACCATTTTAAATTTGCAGGTTCTATTTTATATTCATAAATTCCAAGTTTAGGATTTAACTCACCTATAATTATAAATTTATTAGTATACACCGGAAGTTCTTTTTTTAAAAAAGGATTATAATTTATAAATTTATTAAAATTAATATTATTTTTAGCATAATAAATATTTAAATCATTTGCATTAATTATACCTTCATTATTTGAATAAAGAGAATATGTTTTAGAAAACTTAAGCTCAGTTGAAACTGGCATTATTTCATCAGTTAAATCATAATAATCACACAAAGAACATTCTTCATTCAAAGAAAATACACTAGGTATACTTTGAGAAATAAATGAACTAAAATCTTCTTTATTTGCAGAATTAATATTTATTTTTCCAGTATTATAATCGAAATTAGAATTTGGATTTTTTATATAACATCCAGAATTAATATTTATAGCTCTATTAGTTGTTGATATAATGGAATTATTATCTTCAGTTAAAGTTGAAATGGTTGAAACTTTTGATGGAAGATAACTACCATTTTCTAAAACATTAATTTTTAAGTCAGAAGTATTTGCAGACACATTTTTTTTACTATTTAATATTAATTGTAACTTTTTAGATTTATTAATTAAGTAATCAATAAAAATATTTTGTGTATAACCAGGAATGCCGTCTACTCCATTATTTCCAACAACACCTTTTAAACCAGCTTTATTAGCTTCTAAATTTAAATTAAAAATATTTGTGTTTTTTAAAATATCTACTTTGAAATTAGAATTATAACTTCCACCATTACCACCATTACCAACTTCACCAACCTCGTAATGATTATTTTTAGAACCACCATTATTTCCTTTACCAGTGAACGCATTAAAATTAAAAATACCATTATTATTTATTTGACTAAATTCATATTGTGGATTAATACAATCAAAACCATCAGAACTCCATCCTACTTGACAAAAAAATATAGAACCACCAGCACCACCATCTCCACCTTTTGCATAATCACTAGCTCTACCACCATCAAAACCAGTGTTAGCACCCTTACCACCATTTCCTGCTAAAAGATTTACATTAAAATTATTATTATTTAATATTTTATTTATATAAAAAATAATATTTCCACCAGCACCACCAAAACCACCAGGTCCAGGATGATGAGACCAGTACACAGTACAAGAAGTTCTTCCAGCATAAGATCCATCACCACCAAAACCACCATTTCCTGCAATTAAATTTAAATCGAAATTCCCATTATTATCTAAATTATCTAAAATAAAAAATATATTTCCTGCAGGATTTGCATCAGATCCTTTTTGTCCATTACACATATATGGAACTTGACCATTTTGACTATTTTGAGATTTTAAAGTTAAATCTAGCACACCATTATTTATAAGTGTATTTCCATTAAAATAAATACTTCCACTATATGGTGTATAAGGTAAATTTAATTCAGCACAAAAAGTTTGAGGTATATTCATATTAAAATTAAGTTTTGAATTTTTAAAAACATTTAATTGTTTAAATTTAAAAGTAATGTGATCATGAATATAATCATCAAAACCACTAGAACAAACAAATCTTGTTTTTGAAACCATATTAATTAAAGAAGTACCAGATATATTTACAATAGGAACATCCAAATCAAAAGTTGCAGAACCTAACTTATTATTATTATTCACAAAAATATCAATATCATGATTATTTGTATTTAAAGTATCAACTCCTGAAAGAGTAATATCTTTTGTATTATTTTTCATTTCAAAATTTAAATCAACATTTAAAACTAAATTTATTTTTTGATTAGTACAAGAAGATTGTTTAGTGAAAACCAAATCAGAATAATAAAATATTTTTGATGGAGAAGGTATGTAAGATGTAATTGCTTGTTCAATACAGTCTCTATATTGCTCATAGGTTTCATAATAATTACCAATTATATAATTAGTTTTACAAACAGATTCTGCATCTATAAATGCTGAAGTCTTATCAGTAGAATTAAAAAATGTAAAATAACACTCATCAGCAGTAGTACAACCTAAATCTACTTTAGTTAATTCAAATGGAGTATTTATAGAACATACTTCAGAAAAAACATATGATTGTATAAATAATAAAAAAACTATTAAAGTAATTGTTATTATTATTTTTTTAATCATATTTGACTTTCCTTTTTTTTTAAATAATTTTAAGATAATTTAAATAAAACATTAATGTTTTCATCAGAATATTCTATAGTTTGAAATTTAATAAAAAATTTGTGTAAATTATTATTTTGTTTAATTTTACTTGGAACTAGTATTTTAAAAATAACTAAGTTATTATTAAGCACACTAACATTTAAATCATAAATATCAGTAAAAACTGAATTATTAAATGTTTGAAATTTACCATTTGAAAAATTAGAAGAGTCTATTAAATTTAAAGGTATACCATCATCTCCTTTTATAACCCCAAACACAAAAGGATTTACATATATTTCATCATCAAAACTATAACTAGCAGCAACTACAAATGAATAAAAAATTATTATTGCAAAAAATAAATATAGAAATCTCTTCATAAATAATTACACTTGAATATTATCCTTGAACTATAAAATATAGTTAAGCAATATATTTATATATATTACTTTTAACTACATTTTAAAGCATCACGTTCAGCTATAAATTCTTCAGGATAAATTTCAGCAGGGTTATAGAAAAACTCAGAAGAAGAACCATCTGTTGAATTTAGAACACAAATCTGATTTTCTGCAATTAAATCAAACACACTCTTTATAGAATTAATACTAGAAACTGCAGTTTGATATCCTAATGAAACATTTGGACTAAAGTCAGTTCCATTTAATGAAAATTTAACACCAACATCTTGATCTGACTTATTCTCAAGAGTATATGTTTCTTTTTCAGGAGCATAGAAAATAGTTCTTAAATAAATTTCACCTGTTTTAATAACTTGTGGCCAATCTAAAATATAGGATGATTGAGGACCATTAAGTGATGCATATCTATCATAGTAAGCCATGTTAAATATACTATTTCCTGAAAAGTCACAGCCAGAACCAACACCAGTCCATCTTAAAAGAGAAGATGAGTCTGTAAGTGTATTATCTGACTTATCTTTCAACCTATAAAACACATTTAATGGATTAGTATTATTTTTTGTAACTTCCATTAAAATTGGCACAGCTTCACTTTTGCTTAAAATTAAATCAATATTATTTGCATTATATTTAACACTTAAAATATTACCTCTAGTTTCAAGAGAAGAATTAATTCTATAAAAATCACTTGAATTAGTAATATTTATATTTCTTAATGCATTTGAACCATTATCTAAATCTGATTTTACATTATCTCCATCAATATTAATTATATCTCCAGTATAACTTACACCATATCCTTGTCTATTATAACCTGAATTTGTTTGACCAACAAATCCATTGAATGGTATTCTATAAAATACACTATCTGTTTCTGGTGATTGTAAAAATCTAAATGTTACATAAGTATTTAAATCTACTTGATCAGCAACATCTGTAAATCTCCAACTACTATCATTAAATAAAAAATCAATTTTAATTTTATATTTACCAGGACTTGTTAGATTCACATTATTTTTTTCGCTTGAATATTGTTTTATAAAATATAAATTATTCTTAAAAAGTTCAGATAAATAACCATTACTAAATACTTCTGGTGAAGACATAAAAGTATAAATTCCTGTTCCAGAACCATCTTCTTTAGATGCTAAACCACCATATGCAACATCAAAATCATTTATAAAATTTTGATTATAGTTATCTGTTATTAAATACGCGTCAAACTCTAAAAGTTTTTTAAAATCTATAATATCCTGTTGACTCCAACCATTTCCATTAACATTATCAGGATACATATTTTTATTAAACCATAAATCAAGATAACTAATTCCATTATAATTAGCTGTAGTTGAAGGAACCTTACAATCTGTTACTGGTGCTTCATCATATATATCTAAAGACACTATTGATTCAAATTTATTATTTTGCATATCAACAGATTCACCAGTAAGATTAATATTTAAAGATAAATCATCACCAATTATTGGTGAATTTGAACTTTCAGTAAATTCTAAAACTATTTCTGAAAAAGTATCATCTTCAGAAATATTTAAAGTTACAGGTATTAAATTTAAAGCTTCAGTAAAACCAACTAAATCTCCATCAGCATTTCTATAATAAGCAGCTGTAGGATATTCATTATTTAATTTAGCAACTATATTTCCAATTTTTATACTTCCAGATCTATTGTCTAAATAAATTTTAGAAATAAATTTATTTTCTGCAGTACTTAATTCAACAGAATCAATACCAACTTTAGATACTGAAACATTATTATCAGCATTAATAGGTTCTGCATTTTTAATGTAATAAAAACCATTTAAACTTTGAATTACTTGTTCTTGAGGACTTAAAGGATATAATACTGTTCTTTGTGATATGAATTCTTCAGCTTTATTTATTCTGTTTAAAACAACTTGAGTTAATTGAGTTGAATCACAATATTTTTCAGAACATCTATTAATATCTTGAACTGACCAATCCCAATCTAATAATACATTTGGAACTGCACCAGAACCAGTTTTACCAGTTTTACCAGTATCTGTAACACAATCTTGAACTACCAAATTATAATTTTGTGTTTCTTCTGGTTTAGTAATAAAAAATCCAAATCTATAGTTTCCAATCTTTTCAGAATTTGCAAATGCAGGATCTTGTATTTCAACTGAATCTTCAAGTGTTGGATTAAATTCATAGTTTTTAAAATAATATTTCTTTGAATCATTATTAATGTGACTATATATGTTATCAGTAAAACTAAATTGTAATGGTTTTATTCCAGATTGCTCTGGCCATAATGTTTCATTAACTTTACAAGTATAAAACATTTCAGTTTCAAGTTGTATTCTATTTCTAGTTGGTTTTGCACCATAACATTTAATTGATTGAGATAAAACTCCATCTTCAATTGTTGGATTAAATGAATTATCACAATTTCTATTTTTTATTATTTGAGAATAATAATCTTCAATACTTGAATTAGGATTATTACATAAAACATAATCTGTTAAAGATAAATCAGCGTCTTTTGTAAGTCTATCTTTAATTTTATTATAAATTTTATCTGAATCTTGTGTTCTTGTAATTAAATCATTATAAGTATAATATCTAGCACCAGTAATATCAAAAATATTTAAATAAGAAGATTCATCGGATACATCATCTACAGTGATTATTTTTAAAAATTCACCATTAGAAAGTGTATACTTTTGAGGAACATCTAAATATTTATTATTTAAAACTGGATATGCAAATTCATTTTTCCAAGAAGTTGCTGCCCAAGAAACTAAAACAATCACAGCTAAAGTAATCCAACCATAAACAGGAATAGCAGCTAAAACTGCAGCAAATCCAACAGATCCAGCTGCAGTAGCACTAGCAACTGCAATTTCAAGCGCTGCAGCAGTAGCAATACTTAAACCAACCGCAGTAACAGTTGCTGCAGCTAAAACAGTTATACCAATTGCAGCAGCAACAGGCATAGCACCTTCATCAGTAGTACCCATAAATTCTAAATTTTCTAAGGATTTATAATTCATTTTTTGGAAAGCATCATCTTGTTTATTAAAAGTTGATGACAAATAATCAGAAAAGGTAGATGTAACAGTAACTCCATTTTGAGCAATTTGAGCTTTATATTGTTCAACATCCTGAACTGTAGGAATAGAATTAACATAATCCCAAGGAGTCTGTTCTAAATTATTATTATATAATCTTACACTTTCAGAAACTTTAGTAGTATCTGAAATTTCAATAAAAGGATCCTCCATCCATAAACCACTAGAATCTTTTGCATTTATTTTTAATAAAGCATAAGCTGAAGTAACTTCACGTCCAATATTATTAACAACAGATATTTTATTGTTTAAAACATAAGCACCAGGAGCAATAGTTGAATCTTTTCTTTTAATTGAAACAGTTTTTTCTGAGTCTAAAAGACTAAAATTTAAAATACCATTTTCTTCATCAGTATTATCAATAGATAAATCTCTACAGGAATAATCATTTCCTTCACAAAGATCCATTTTTAATGTTGCTTTACCAAAACATTCGTTTTTAATAGTTAGATCTTTAGCTACAGTATCCTCAAGAACAAAAAGACCACCAGAATTAATTTTTTCTCCACCATCATAATAGGATAAACATTGTGTTAAATCCATAATTGATATATTTGCTTTTAATAAAATATCATTAGAACCTTTATTTACAAAAGTTAAACCCTCTTCTGTTTCTACTTGAGCATTTAAATAAATATCAGTTTTTACTTCTGCAAATTTAGCACCATTTGTGTTAAATGCAATTTCAACAGTATATTCTTCTTCAGGTCTCATTTCATTAATTAAAATTCTATAATAATTTTCTGATAATTGTATTTGATTAGAAGCACCTGAACCAATTAATTTTAAGAAATAAATACCATATCTATCTCCATTAGATTTAATTTTTGCTTGAACATTCTTAATTGTTATAGGTAAATTTCCTTCTTTAGAGATACAAGTGTTTTTTATTTTTAAAGTTGTAGATTGGGTTGTTGTTGAAACAACTGTATTCCATTCACCAGCACTTTGAGTAACAACTAAACAATCATCTTCTAAAACACCGTTTCCAACAGATAATTTTACATTAACAGGAATATTAAATAAATATTTTTGATTATTTAATAAATAAGTGGCAGTTAAAGCACCTAAAATATTTTCACTTACAGAATGTGATTGAGCACTTTCAGAAGGTGCAAATTTAATTAAAATTTCTTTAGATTCGTTTGCAGGTATTACAAAACCATCAGGTGTACTAATTATTTGATTATTAAGATAATTAACAGTTTGTAAAAGATTTAATAAATAGGATTTATTAAAAGAAACATCCTGTTCATTAAATTGATTTAAAATTAATGGATATGCAGTTTTATTTTTAAGTTCTAAAGTATATATCTCCCCATCCATATTTGTCTTATGAATAAATACTTCTAATGGTGAATTTGAATTAATTATTTCAGAATTATTAAAAATATCAATAATATCTCTAGTAATTGAAAATTCAACTGGATCTGCAAAATATTTAGATTTAATAGATTCAATTATAAAAGTTTCTCCTGGTCTTAAAGATGGAAGACTAATTGTAGCTTTTCCTTCTGCATCAGTTGTTCTACCAGTTGAAACTATAGTTGTTCCAGTTATTGTTTTTTGTAAAATATTAATATTTGCACTCTCAACAGCATTTCCAGTAGTATCTTTAACAATTACGGTTAATGTAAATGGAACACCAGGTACAATATTTTTAGGTTCATAATCAACTATCATTTTATCAAGATCTGATACAACAAAGTTAATTGGTAAAGTATAAATTACTGATTGTTCAGAAACAATTCTAGTTTGAAGTTTTGATTGTCCTAAAATTAATGGGAATAATTTTAAATTAAAATTTATATTTGAAAACGGATTTAAATTATCCTTTAAAAGTTCATTTTCATAAAATGGAAGTTTAAAATTAGTTTCTCCAGTTGCAGTTTCGCCCACTGATGAAAATTCACCTGTAACATCATATGATTTAATACCAACCATAGCTGTAGGATTACCTTCAGAATTAACATTAACTGCTGAAAGTCTAGCATCAGGATAATTATTAGGTGATGAGTTTGTTATTTGATATTCTAAAGTATAATCAGAGTTAACAAGCATTGGAATATTTTTATTTCCTCCAATATCATATCTTAATCCTTCTGAAACATCAACATATTGTCCTGAGAAACAAAATGTAGTATTACAAAGACTTGTTGCTTCTACAAAATATTGTAATTGAGTATAATTTTGAGTCATGTAGTTTATAGATGTAATTGATGATGTATAAAAGAAAGATACTTTATCATTAGTTTGTGCATTTCTAATTCTTACAGGAATTGTAATTTCATGAACTGATGCTGGAAAATCATTTACTTGTATATTTACAAGTTTTGATTCTAAATAATTACTTGAATTTGAAAAAGGTTCACTCTCATAATAAACAGCTACACCTAAAGAGTTATTTTCAGACATTATAAAAATAATATCATCACTAACATTTATTTCACTTCCAGCTCTAAGTGTAAAATTAAAATTTGTACTTGAAGATGGCATTATAATTTTATATTTTAAATAAAATACTTGATTATTTTTTAAAGATTCAACTTCTTGATAGTCAGTATTATATAAACCTAAATATTCAGTAACAACATCTTCAGTTGTAAGCGCTCTTTCTAAAATAATATTTTTAATAATAGTTTTACTTTTATAAATTCTAAACATTTCAGTAAAATAAGGTAAATAACCATCAGTTTCTATTTTTATGAAAACTTTTTTATCTGCTTTTATTTGATTTTGCAAAGTACCATTAGCTGAAGCCATTGCAGTTCCTAAAACAGCACCTGTTTCTGAATAAAAAGTTACTGTTGAATTACCAACTATTTCTTCTAATTTATTTTTTACATTTAAATTAATTGTTCCTTTTCCAATAATAACAGGAAGAGTAATATTTGTATCTGTTGGTGGTAAATTATGATATTCAGAAGAAATTTCTTCAATATAAAGATTCTTTGTCTTAACTGTAAAGTTTAAATCTGGAATATTTTTAAAAACTGCATTTCCATTTTCATCAGAAATACTAAAATCAAATCTAGGATCAATATATTGCCCATCAGCATCATATAACCAAGATTTAATACCAATAATTGGTTTATCATCTTCGTCTTTTATTGAAACAATAATATTTGAAACATTACTTATAGTTATTTTTTCTAAATTAAAAGTATATATGTTTAATGAATTAGATACTGACATTAAATTTCCAGGAATGTACCCTTCTGCTGCTACTTTAAGTGAATAATTTTTATTAGTATCTACATTAAAAATAAAACCTTCATGAAGTTGTCTATCTTCAACATTTTGATTTCCATCTAAAAGTAAAGTAACAATAGGATTTGTAGAAGCATCTAAAACAATACCTGTATCTCTATCTTTTACAAAAACAGTTATTTCATTTAAAATAATTTCTTGATTTGTATCTGGATCAATAACAGGACTAATTCCATCTCCAGTATCAATCATATTAATAGTAATTTCAGACATTGCATTTTTTATAACAATTACATCTTCTTGTGATGCTAAATATCTATTTTGAACATCTGTAGCTTTAACAACATAATCACCAATAGGAATAGAATCAAAAGATCCAACCCCAAAGTTTGATTGAATTGTTTTTATTGAACTAACAGGATCATCAACTGAGAATATTTTTAAAGTAATTGAGTCTTCAATATAATACTCTCCACTCATTAAAGAAACATAAGCAGATCCAACTTCTAAAGAAATTTCTTTTGGACTTAATCTAATGATTGAATCAGACATTTTTATTGGAATACTTGTAGCATTATATTTATCACTTACTACATTTGCATAAAGAGTTTTACAGCTTGAAGGAACTTCTAAAGACACAGAACCATCAACTGTTTCTATTGATGAAGGTGTAATTACATCTCCATTATCACAAATAATAGTTACACTTAAAGCATCTTTAATTTTTTGTTCAGTTAAAGCATCTTGAAAATATACAATTTTTGGAAAATTAACTGGAATATTTAAAAGACCGATTATAAAATTAAAAGTTTGTCTATCAAAAATTAGTTCTTGTTCATAATAGTCATAACCTTCTTGTTCAACAATAAACAAATAAGAATTATTTTTATTTAAGGTGATTTTAAAAGAACCAGCAACATTTGTAGTATAATTATTTGTAGTTCCGTCTGATATGTTTCTAAGTTTAAAATCAAAATTACTTAAAATATTATTTTCATTATCAGCAAGCCTTAAAGTTACATCAATGTTATTTGATTTTAATGAACCTAAACTTGAACCAAAAATTAAATAAAGTACTATTAAAATAATTAAAATGAATAAAAAAAAAGAAGTTAAAGGATACTTTTTATCTAAAGGACCTGTTATTTTCTTAATTGGAATTCTATTATCTATCCCTGTAAGAATATTTTGCCATGTCTCTTTAAAACTCATAAAAATCACCCTGTGTTAATAATTAATTTATTATACATCCATCGTTGTTTTCAATCCATATAGTTTGTGATTCACTTGATAGATCTCCACCGAATAATGGTTCTGATACTGCAATAGGATTATAATATATTTTTAATGAATTACCAGTGTAATCAATACATGCTTTCTTTTCATTAACAAGATTAAAAATCTCACTTACAAACTTAATATCATTTTCTAAAATATTATTAAGTATAACAGAGTTTGATCCACTTGTATTATCTTTTGTAAAAAACAATGCTGAATCATCAGCTGAATCTTGATATAATACACTTTTACCATTACCTGTTTTAAAATTACTTGGAGTGTATAAAACTGTTCTTAAATAAACATTTCCATGTCTTGTAATATTCTTTGCTTCCCATTCAACACCATAAGACACTGCTTGACTTGGAGTAATTGGTGCAAGTCTTGATGAAAGTGCATGTACATCTGGTCTTTCAAGATAAGCTTCTTGTACTGATATTCCTGAAAAGTCAAGACAATTACCAATACCTGTCCATGGAACTAAAGTTCCTGAAGTAAGTGCTGGTTCTCCACCTTGATTTTGTGGTCCACCAATATCAAGTTTATAGAAACTATAAGCATCATTTGCTTGATTAGATACTTTTAAAGCAACTGGAGTTGCTCTTGATGGTATAAAATAAAGTTCTGGATTTGTTTTATTTTCAGATAAATTAATACTAAGTAACATACCTCTTGTTGAACCGTTATTTAAGAAAGAAAATTCATTTGGAAGACGTCCATATTCCTTTACACTTACAGTATTAATTGTATTTGATTGTGTAAAAGGTTCTGTTCTTAAATATTGACCAGTTGCAGTTTCAACAATTGTTACAATATCTCCAGTAAAATCAATACCATAACCTTGTCTTGCGTTATCTGAATCAACACCTACAAGTCCATCAAATGGCATATAATAAAGAGGAGAATCTCTTTCTGGTGAAATTTCTCTAGATAAAACTATATCTACATTTCCTGTAATATTGCCAGCATCATCAAACAATCTCCATTGATCGTCAAATGTTACATCTAATAAAACATTATATCTTCCAGGACCTTGTAAAATAAGTCTTCCTGATTCTGAATCCATTGTTGATTTAAAATTAAAATTATTAGATATAAAATATTTATAATATTTTTCAATATAATCTGTTGGAGCTGCAGTTATTGTAAATCTATAATATCTATCAAAATCTGATTTAAAATCATCAGAATATCCATCTTTCATTAAATAAGATCTAAACTCAACTAATGAAGTATCAATCTTTGTGTTCTTTGAATATAAATTTAAATTCCTTGAAATCTTTGGTAAATTACAAACTTCTGAATTTGGAGTAAATATGTTTTCTAAAATATTATCCAATTCTGAATCTACAATACTATATGGGGTATCCAATATTAAAACTGCAGAAACTTTTAAACTTGTAGTATCATCTAAAATTATTCCAACATCAAATGATTCATTTCCAACATAAACTTCATTATTAAAATCATTTATATTTAAAGTAATTAATTTTGATTCAACTTGAACATTATTTTTATAAACTGTTAAACTTAAATGACCATATGGAGAAGGAGATATATTTTTATCAGCATTATTAAAACCACCTTCTATTCTATAATCAACAGCAATATATCTATCATCATAACTTGAATTTAAAATAGTTAGACCTAAGTTATCTGTTGCAGAAACTAAATTTTGAGTAACACCTGGTGTTGGACAAGTGAAATCTCCTTTATTTGTTTGAACAAAATCATCTATTTCTTTTAATTTATTTAAAAGTTCAATTGAGAACTGTGTTGAATCACAAAAGATTGATTGTTTATCAGCTTCTCCTGTTAAATCAGCATCACACCAATTAAGAGTATTTACATACTTATCTGAAATTAATTGTACCTCTTGATTATATCCAAAATCCCAATTAAATGCAATCTTTGGTAATATTTCTGAACCTGTTTGTCCTAAAAGCATTCCACTTTCAGTAACACAATTAACTTGATCAAGATTAGTATTATCAAGCACATCTCTTGTATAAGAATTAAATATTAATTTAAATGGTTCAGTTACAATTTCATCTTTTCTATTATCATTTATTATTTTTAAAAAATTATCATTTCCACTTAAAACTCTACTAATTTTTATTAATGGAGTACCTGTTGAAAAAGGTGAAGCTAAGAAAGTTAACCAATCTCCACTTAAAAATTTACCATTAAATATATCGTTTGGAGTTAAACTATAACTAATATCATTTATATATGTTGATTTAGGATATTTAACAACAAAATTTCTATATTCGTATTCGTTTTCAATAGTTTTTGCAGGATCTTCAAATAATATTTCTCTTTTTTGAATATCTAAAACATCATTATTTGAATCTAAAACTTGTGTTAATTTTGTTTTGTCAGCAAGTCTAAATGTTGGTGAATTGCTACCATTATCTATTTCTATTAAATTTTTAACTTTTATAAACTGTGCATCAAGAACATTTTTATCTGTTAATAAAATATTTTCATATGGTAAATAATCGGGTATATCCTTTGCATCCAATTTATTAACATATACAAAATCTTCAACATGTTCAATTGTATAATCTTTAATGTCATTTGAAATATTTACTTTATCTCTATCAAGCGCAAAATTAATTTCAACTTTTGATAATGAACTAAAAGTTTTAAATGCTGAAAAAGCACCTACTAAAATTCCATGAACAACAGGACTTAATCCAAATACTTTGGTTAAAAGACCACCTCCAGAACTAAATAGTGAATCTACTAATCCCTTTCCAACAGCTTCTGTAGCATCATCATTGCCGGGTGCAGCTACAGGCACGCTAATAAAAGAAAGCATTAGAGTTATCATTAATATTATTCCTAGGAATTTAGTTTTATTTTCATATTTCATATATTTTACACCTTTAATTTCATAAAAGTTTTTTTTAATAAATTTAATTATTTATATGAACAACATGGTTCATAAACCCCATGACTTGTATTTGAACATGCATTAAAAGTTGCAAACACTTTTCCAGTTTCAATTTGACAACCTCTTGCTCTATCAGTTCCATCACATCTATAGACATATTTATCTCCATTTGGTTTAATACTAAATGAAGCATCACAAGTCTCACTTGTGTTATCCAGAACTTCTAATAAATTTAAAGCAACAGCAGCTTCATTTTTATAAACGTCTAAATTATCTTGTAATTTAGATGATGTATTAAATTTTGTTGCAGCATTGTTATATGCCCCCATAGCACTATTCCAAGAATTTTCAGTATATTCTGACGCACTATAATTAGTGCCTGAAAAAGACATACTTTCTGCGCTTGCAAGAACTATTTCAACAGCATCAAAAGTCTGAGCAGCAGGGGATTTACTCACAAGTTTTGCAATCAAACTATTTAATTCAGTATTCTCTGCAACAGTAATACTTTCTTTATCTTTTAAAGAATTTGCCTTAGTAGCAAATGCAATCCAATTATTATCTGCTTCATAACTAGCAGCTAAATAACTAGTTCCATTAACACTATACCCATCAGTAACAACATCTACTGTATATGTACTTGAATTATTTGGTGTTACTGGATCAGTTGAAGGATAATCTGATTTAAATTTATCAAAAGCTGATTTTAATGAATCATAAGCAGAATCTCTTACTGCAATATCAGTACCTGCTAAAGCGTCTTTTAGTTTTTGATTTAATTCATTTAAATCTATCCAATCTTTATATTCTGAAGAAGTAGAATTTGTAAAAACTAATTCACCATTCTTTCTTATAGTAGTAGGGCTAGTATAAGTTTCAACAAATGTATCAACTTTTTTTACTAACGCCTTTTCATCAATATTTTGAGGATTTGATGTTACTGAATTAACTCCAGAAGCATCACTATTTTTAAGTGCAGTTTCAAGTGCTACACTAGCTTCTTTAATTTCCCCCTTATCTCCAGTTGCAATTGCAGTTTTTAAAAAAGCTGCAGCAGCAATAACTTTTGAATCTGTACTTTTTTCTACACTATCAAGTAAACTTTGAGCCTTATCTTTACTTGATGAAAACAACTTACCTTGCAAAAGAGCAGATAAAGTTCCAGATAATAATCCGTCTCTTAAAAAAGAAACAAAAGCCATTTGCCACTTAGCATTATCAGCAACTTTGAATGTTCCGTTAACTTCTGTACCATAACATAAATTGATTATGTTTGTAGTATCATAGGCAGCAGCATTCATCATAAGGCCTGTATTTTCAGAATAATCTGATCTATATAAATCAAACTCATATCTTTCAAGATCAATACAATAATCTTGAGGTCTTACATAAACTTTTATTTTTTTAATTAAATTTTCTGTTTGTCTAGAGTCAGTCATACCACTGTATACATTTAAGATATATGCACCAGGTGTAGCACCCATAGATTTCACAGTAACATTTTCACTTGTGCCTGATGCAGGAACTGTAATTTCGTTTCTAGGAGTTACAATTAAACCCTTACAATCATCACATGAAAGTCTATAGGTTATATCAGTAGGACATGCTTTATTTTCAATAGTAAATTCATCAGCAATTTGTCCAACATTTAAAGTGTTCTTTGAAAATACAGCACAATCTCTAAGATTTGTAACATCAATTTCAAATGCAACTTCAGTTAATAATTCTTGGTTTCCTGTTCCAGTACTGTTTAAAGATCTAAATTGAATTGTTCCTTTTACAGTTCCTTTCATTCTACCAATTGGTTCGTATTTTAAAATAACAGGATAACTTCTATCTCTGTCAAAAGTATCTAAAAGATTTCTATAGTTACCATGTGTAAGTTCTACAAATCTATTATCTATACTAACTACAAATTTACCTTGAGGATTAGATTCAAACAGAACTCTTGCTTCAAGACCACCTGATAAAGGCATATTCTTTCCGTTAATTGTACAAGTGTTATTAATCATAAATGTAGTTTCAACTGGTTTATCTAAAGATACTTCTTTCCAGAAAGTATTAGATACTGCAAGACAATTTGCATTATCAAGCATTCCATCAAATCCAATATTAATTGTTATTGGTATTTCAGTAACCCATTTATTATCTCCACTTGCAAGAACAATACTAAGTCTTGATGATAAGTTTTGAACTTCACTAATTGTTTCTGCTCTAGGATTTAAACTTATTTTTAATGGTATTTGTTTTGAAGAATCTGTGTTATCAGGAAAATCTGAAAGTGTATCAAATCCTTTCACAACAGTTCCCACACTATTTAATAAATCATTATTTATGCTTAAAACATCTACAACAGTTAAATTTTTACCTTTTATTTCTAAACTTTCAATTGTTAAGTCAATTGGTGAAATATTACTTATTGTAAAGTTTTCTGTTTTTTGTTTTTCATTAAATATATTTAATGAATATGCTAATTTTTTAGGTGTTATTTTAAATAATTTATCTGTTGCTTTCATATCTGTAATACTTGTTTCGTATTCAGGAGAAGTAACATAAACATATATAACATCATTTGGGCCTTGTGCAGGGATTTGACTAACTGTAATTTCTCCTGTTACAGGTATTGGTAATGGACCTTTAATAATGTCTTTAAATTTATCTTTAATAGTTACAGTAGCATCTCTTACTGGAAGTAAAGTTGATGCATCTTTTTCTTTAATCAATAAATTAAAATTTTTACCTGATGGAATTATTTGTGGATCAACTGTAACTTTGAATGTTTTATCAGAAGACACATCAATAAATAATTGATTTACAAATTTAATTTTTTGATCAGAAATAAACTTAATTGAAAGATTTCTAGTACCTTTAAGTTTAGGCATAAATGTTATTTCACCAGTAACTTTTTGTCTTTGTAAAAGTTGAGTTATACCAATATCAAACTCATAGGCAATTGGATTACTTTCCTCATATACTCCACCATTAGGTAGTATTATTTTTATGTTTTTAAAATCAAGTCCTTCATCTATATTTTCTAATATAAATCTTGAAGATAAATATCTTGATTCTGGTGAATTATTTGTTAATGTAAAAGTATATTTATATTTTTTATTTGGTTTTGCTCCAAAACCATCTGTTACTTCATATCTTAAATCATCTAAAGTGTCAACTATATTTGAAGAAAAACAAAAATCTGTTGAACAAATAAGTTCGTCACCAACACCATAGGTCATACTTTCATAAACATCATAGTATTCTACATTTTCATTAGGACCTAAATACTCACTGTATGTTTCATAATCATCATTATTATTAAAACCATAACCTAATGCAAATATTTTAATTTCCTCACCAAATGCAGCAATATCTTTAACATTTATTGTTGCTGCAATTTCATATGAGTTATAGAAACCTAATATTCCAGAATAATCTATAGGTCCTTTTTTTAAAGTTGCTTGAACCCATTTAGAATTACCTTCAGTTGAACTATCATCATCACTAAAACCTTCACTTTCATGAGGAGCATTTAAATTAAATTGTGTATATTTTAAAACACTATCAATATATGGTACATCAATATTTTTAATGAAAATATTATCATTTTCAATCATTGAACTTGTACCTGTTCTTAACATAAAACCAATTTCATCAAAACTATCGTCACCAGTTCTATTTTGTGGAACTAAAAAATTGTATCTAACTTCATAGTCAGTACCTGCTGTAAGATTATCTTTAACTTCTTGCCCTTCTTTATATATTCCTACAAAAACCATTCTTGGTTTTGTGTTAGAACTATTTTGACTAAATAAAGTTACATTTAATTCTGCATTGTTAGTTGCAGTTACTCTTATAAATCTTGATTGAGTTTTACCATAATCTCCTTCTATTCCAGGAGAAGCCACAACATAATAATCGTTATCAGCATCAAGGAAAAATTCCATAGTTCCTTGTGAGTTTGTAAGTTCGCTTTTTATTGGTATTGCTGGCATAAAATTATAATAACTAAATCTATCATATACATCTACTCTTGCATATGGTACTGGGTTATCATCTTTATCAACAACAGTTACCTTAAGAGAACTTTCATTTATTCCCATTGGAATATTTATAACACCTGTATTATTAGGGTATTTAACATTAAATTCAAATTCTGCAGATTCTCCAACAGTACTTCCTTTAACAGCTTTTGCTATATATTTACCTGATGAAATATCAATTACAACATTACCATCATAATTAGCTAATGCTGGTTTATAGTCAGTTAAAAATCCAGTTTCTGCATCATATAAAACAACTTTTGCAAATTTAAAACCTTTACCATCCCAAGTTATAACTCTTACATTTAAAGGTTGTAAAGTAGCTGGTGTTATTAAAGTTAATGGAATAACAATAGGATTTGATGGAATTGTACTACTTGCAAACACAAGTTTTCTTTGGATTAAATAACCCTCAGCATCAACAACTACGTTATAATCTCTAATTTCAGGAACTGTAAAAAGCACATATCCATTAACATCTGAATATTTAGTTTCAATAACATTATTTATTTCAGATTTTAAACTTACTTCAGCATTTGAAATTGAAACATTTGAACCAATTATTCTAACTGAAATATATCCTTTAACATCTGAATTTAAAACTATATTTTTAGTTGAACTTTCTGATAAATAATATGTTTGAGATTGAGATGAATAAATTGGAATTATTCTAACATCTGAAAAGTTTGCTATATACTCACCAGAAGCTAAATTTTCAATAGTACAATTTCCTGTACTTGATGTTGTACATGTATCAATTGTACCAAAATTATTTGTTAAATTAATTTTAATATTTGATAGGGTTGCACCTAAACTATTAGCTACATTAAAAACTAATTTTAAGTCATCAGTGTCTCCAAAATTAATTTCTTGAGGATCAAGAATAATTGTTGAAGTATTATCATTTATTGCAAAGTTATATTTAGATAAATAACCATCAAAAGTTATTGAATCAATTGTAAGTGTACATTCAGGAGATGCATCCACTACAATTAAACCATTTGAAAATGATTTAGGACTAGGTGCAATTACACTATTTAAACATTTAAAAGAAACTGAACCTGATTTATTAACTACTTGATTTGTTTGTGAATCAATAGCACTAAAAGAATAGCTAACTGTTTCTGGAGTTAATCTTATTGGTTCTAAAGCAAGAGTTACGGTTTCATCATTATCTTCAGAAAAGAAAAATTCGTTAAATGTATCATAACCATCTTCTGCAATATCTATCTGATAAGATGAATTTTTTAGGACTCTAAACTCATCAGTTAAACCATCAGCATTAGTGTTTATGCTTGTCATGTCATTTGTTGTAGTAACAACTAACGACAGATTTTCTAAAAAGGTACCACTTTCTGCATCAATTACCTTAAATTGAATACTTACAGAATCACCAGCTCCTCCATTAGGGACAATTAGTAAGATTAATCCTGCAATTAAAATAACCATCAAAAGAATACACAAAACAAAAGAAGGCATAACCTTATCTATTTTATCAGTAACTTTATATATTCCGGTTTTTTCTACAAAATCATAGTATTTATCTTCTAAATAATAGTAAAATTTTTTTAGTCCCATATTTTTTAACCTCGTAAACTCTTTAAATATTATTATTCATTTAATTATTTTTAAAGTTATCTGGATTATGCCATAATTTTATTTCTGAAGAATCTGACATAAAACATACGTTATTATTTTTAATTTCATTAAATACTTGTGTCATATTATTATATGTTAATCTTGGAGACACATTATTCATATTTAAATTATATATTGTAAATTGATTATCATTATTTGTTGTTGCTGCGAAAACCTTTGTATATTGTGTAAACTTAGGATTTGCATATATTGTTACTTTTTGATTTGTGTTATCAGAAAGTAAGAATAATTTTGATGCAACATCTAAAGATGCAATCTCAGTATTATTTTCAGATACTTCTATAAGTTTTAAAGCATAGTTCTTACTAAAGTAAAATGGTCTTGAATTTGTAAAATTATAATTTACCATATCCTTTAATGTAAATATATAACCTTCTTGTAAACTTGACCAGTTATCAGTAGTATAAGTTGTTTTAATATACTCTGGTAAATATGGAGCTCTTAACACATTTAAAGATTTTTGATAATCTGGATTAATTGGCATATAGAATAAAATATTTTGTTTATAATCGTCAGAAATTCCATTTACTAAATCACCAATAGTTATTGATACATTATTATCATTTATATTTAAAAGCTTTACTATATAAGTACCAGGAACTAAAATATTTTTATCTTCTGTATACTCAAAATCATATTTTTTATATATATTATTATTATATTTAATTAATATTTTATTATTATATTCTTCTTTAGTTTGTGAAAACTTCTTAAGATTAGAAGTAAACACTTGTGGTGATGCACCAAAGTAAACTTCCATATCTGAGTATAATGCAACTTTGTCTTCACTTGTTAAGCCTAAGTCATTATAATTATCTAAGAAATATTTAACTGTAGTATAATTATAACCTCCAAGTGAAATTATATTACTACCATTTACGGTTAATTTATGTGTTTTAATTATTGTAATTTCTTTTAGTTCATCAGGAATATTATTTAATAATGATTCTGCAGAAGTAACATATGCATTTATAGAATTGTCACCTTTTGAGAATGCATCACAAACACCATCACATAAATTAACTTTGATTGGGTTTACTTTAATTGTATTATTTGCAATTTCAAAATAAATATCTCCAAGTTTAACAAAGTTAGTTGTGTTACTTAAATCATCTAAACCATTTGCTTTAAATTTAAGATAATCATAGAATTGTTCTTGATCACAATAATACTCATTACAAGTGTTTCCAGTTATGTTTGAATATTCAAATAAGATTTTATCAAATCCATATTTTTCATAAGCTTTAGTACCTGTAAATCCATCTTGGTTTTCTGAAAGATCAGGAGCATTACATAAAATTAAATCTTGTGTATCTAGATCATCTGAATCTGCATTTGGATCAGAAGGTTCAATAAAACTAAGTTCATTAGTTGCAACTTTAGTATCAACACCAATGAAAGTATGCCCTTGTAAATAAGTTTTACTACTTTCTTCATTTATTGCCCATAATTCAAATTTTTCTTTGAAAAGATCATAAATTGGTAATTTTGAATTTATAACAAAATCATTTTCAAATGCTTCAACTGGTCTTGTAAAACATAACTTGAATACATTTTTATTTCTAGTAACAAATTCAATACTTACTTTTAATGGATCATAGGTATCAGGTAAATAGAACAAACCAATATCTTTAATATGTGAAGTTTCTTTAATCCCAGTTATAGGGAAGTCCTTAACATAACCAAAGAAACATCTAGTTACTTCTGGTTCTTGATCTATTTGTTTAAATTTATTAAAAGCTAATTCTGCTTCTGGAACTTGTATGAATACAGCATTTCTTGCAGAATCTATTTTATAAGTTAATTTTACTGAAGTATCAACAAACTCTAATTCTTCATCAGTCATATCCTGATCGCCAGTGAATTCATTTAAAATATCCCAGTTATCTTTATTATCTAAAATTAACCACTGAAAATTATCTGTAAGTTGCATACCAATATTATTATAAATTATTGATGATTGACCCTGTGGTGATTGAAGACCAACACTAAGTATAAACTTTAAATTAACTGTATCTTCAACATCAATTAACATTCTTCTAAATGTTGAAACTAAACCAGCTGCAACTGAGTTTGTTTTATATTTATTTAAGTATTCTTTTGCAGAGATTGTTTTTGAAATTTCAGGATTTCTTCTTAATGCAATTTCCCAAACTTCAATTGGATCATTAGTTTTTAAATCTGTTAAATAATCAACCTTTATAGGTTGAATTCTACCTTGCATTTCTCCTACATTTAAGAAAGAAACACCATCAAAATTTAAATCCATTAAATCAAGATAATTAACTTCAACAAGTCTGTATCCTTCAGAAAAGCATGAGTTCATAACTTTTACAATTTGGTATTTAGGATCTACTATATTAGAAAAATCTAATTTTTGTGGAGTTACCTGTATACATTTTGAAGGCATAAAACTTATTGGCAATGTTACACTAACTGGAATTTTTCCAACTAATGAATAAGCAGTACTTGATGAAACTGATGGTTTTACTGAAACAGGAATATTAAAACTACCCATTTCTTCTCCACCCATTAAAAGAACTTCTTCTGAATCTCCTGGATTTAAAGAAAATTCAGCGTCACTTGTGATTGTAATTCCATAGTTAGGATCTAATTTTAAATCAACTGCTTCTAAACAATTATTTTTAATATATGTAGGTCTTACAGGACAATTCATATTATTTGTATTACCTTGTGCACCATAATTTCCTTGAGGATAACCAGATGAAAAATTATAATTATTATTATAACCAGACATATTTTGAGCTTGACCAGTAGGATAATTATAGGGATTAACACTTGATGCTTGAGTACCAGTATAACCTGTTTGACCAACTAAATTATATTGAGGATAATTATATCCTTGTTGTTGAGTATAATACCCAGAACCCTGTTGATATTGATTATTTCTATTATATTGATTATTCATATTATAACTTTGAGTAAAATTGTTTCCACCATAATATGGATTATTCATTTGGTTCATTTGTCCAAAATTGTTTTGACCATGATATTGATTATACATTCCATATCCACCAAACCAGTTACATCCTAAAATTGGAACTGCTTGTTTTGGTATTTCTATACATGTTGAATAATCGTTAACAATTACATTTGTTTTAAGAGAAGTTTCTACAACATCAACACCATTTATATTTCCTTTAGTTGATTTAAAATTAATTATTGGTGTTTCAACAGCAGAGTTAATTTTATAAGCTTTAAATTTAAGTTGCATTGTAGTTTTTGAATTTCTAGGCAAACTAGAAATAACTAAAGTATCAACTAAATTTTCTAAAATTGCTTCTTTATTTGAAACTGATATAGAAAATGTACCTACTTCTGATTTATTTTTCCAATCTAAAGTTGCCATTATTTGTCCAAGATCTACTGGTCTTGAGTTAACAGTACATTTATTTTCTAATGTAAAATCAAGAGTTGTTGCTTCATTTGATTTTGTTCTTAAAGTACCTTCAACTGGAAGTATCTTTAAACAATCAAGTGAATCCAGTGAATTACCTAAAACAATTCTAACTGTAACAGGTATTGTTACTGTCCAAATTTTATTAAGTTCAGTATTTTTAAATTTAATTAAAACATCAGTTTTAAATGTTTCTTGAGTATAAAGATTAATACCTTTTTCTGTTAATGTAGCTGAAAGCTCAACATCTGCTTGAGATGCATTATCTATTAAACTATCAGTTAAATTAAATTTTAAATCAACATATTCACTAGCAGCTGTTTGTTCAATTGACATTACTGTTAATGGAACATATGTTTCATTAATTAAACTAAAATTATAAATTTCTTTAACATCTCTTGAAGCATCAAGAGTTAATGTTATTTCTTTAGGAACTGGAGTTATTAATTTATCATCAATTACAAGTTCAATATCTTGCATTCTATATTCATTTTTAGTTACAATTATTCTTAACACATCAGATACATTTGGAGCTGGTAAAATAAATCCAAATAATCCTTGATCATTTGTAACTCCTGTTTCAATAGTTTCGTTGTTTAATAAAATTGCAACATTTGCATTCTTCACTGAAACATTAGAATCATCACTAACAGATATCATCATATTATTAGTTAAGAAAGGAACTATTTTCCTAGGAACATATTCAATAGTCATTTTCTTTGCAGCTTTTATATCTATTAATATGCTTTTTGAAAATACTTCTTGTCCGTTTGAAACTACAGTAAAATTAATTGTGTCTGAAACATCATCAACAACCTTAAAATTAACTTCACCTGTAACTAAATCGTTTGAAGTTAAGTTACCTAAACTAATTTCAGAAAAGTCATCACTTCTAAGTATGCTTCCTGAAGAAGAATTAATTATATATTCTTTTAAAACAACTGAAGAACCAGTAGTTACTAAAAGAACTGCATCAGGAGCTATTTTTAAGTCCATCATATTAAGACTAAATGAAAGTCTATAATCGTTATTTATTTGAGCATTATATTTATCAACAATACTTTTTGATAAATTTGTTTGTGTATTAGTAATTATAAAACTATAACATAAAAGAGAAGTACATTGATTGTATGAACCAGTGAACAACTGAACTTGCTTTGATTGTGCATATAATGTTTGCTTTGTACTTGTTGAAACTAAAGAGGTATCAACTGGTGTTCTTACAACACTTGCACCCTTATAAAATTCAGCTCTATAATTTACTGCTTGATTTGTAAAAGCAGTATCAAGAACAATAATATCAGCTTCAATTAAATGACTTCCTAAAACTGGATTTTTAATAGTTAAATTAAACCATTTTGCATTTCTTAAAGTTTTGTTTGAAAAATCAGTTGTTTGACCTAAACATGGTGTATAAGTTAATGAACCTAAAACATCAGATTTAGAATATCTAACATCTTTAATAAATAAATTATCTTCTGAAACATTATAAGATCTTGTAGAACATAAAGGATTTGGTGTTTCTCCAGTTCTAATATGTGCAGTTACTTTTGAAAATGATTTTGTAACATTTAAAATAAATCTTGCAGTTACTTGTGCACCAGGAGCAACTGAATTAATTTTTTCTCCAGTAGCATCATAGAAACCTAAAAATTCAATTCCAGATGTATTTGAACTTCTTGGTAAAGTAAACTCTAAGTTTTTAACTTCACTTGCATCAATTGAATATCTTGGAGTAATAAATTGTGATTCAAAATTATCTATAGCAAAATAAACTTGTTTATCTGCTCTAATTTTTATTAAAGTAAAACCATCTTGGTTAGTTGTTGTTGTTTTATCATTAAGTATCATATCATTTGAAGAATCATAAACATATATGTTACCAGAATAATTTTCTCCAAATTCTGATTTTAAAATTAAATTAAATGTTCCTTCTCCAATTACCATTTTAATTGTTTGTTCGTTAATTTCTTGTTCTGAAATTTTAAATGGATTTGTATAATCAGAAGTAAATTTTCCTTTAACTGCATCAAGTTTATATGTTCTTTCAGTATCTAAATTTGTAACAATAACTTTACCATAAATATCAGCTGTCATTGTTTGAAGAACAATACCTTCATCAGCATCCCAAAGTCTAACTGTTGCAAAATCAACTGGACTTAATAATACATCTTTAACTGTAATTATTAAACTTCTAATATTTTCATTTGTAATTGGAACTAATGAAATTGGTTTAACATTATCATTTATTCTTAAATTATTTTCTGTTTTTAAAATATAACTTTCGTTATTGAAAACTACTTTATAAGAAATATTTTCCTCAACACCAAAAGACACTAAACCAGTATCATCAGTAGTTTCGGTTTTAATAACTACATTTCCTTTGTACAAAGAAGTTGTAACATTTAAAACAGGTTCTTTTGTAATTGCATTAACAACTTTAAATTTAAGTTTACCAATGAATGCTTTTTCAATTAAAACTTCACTAGTCGCTAAAGCACCATCAACAAAGCTAATTTGAACTGAATCAAGTTCACTTATAGGTTTATACCTATCATCATCATCATAAATCACAACATAGTATGTTCCTACTGAAACAGCATTAAAATAAACTACACCATTTGTGTTTGTAACACCTTCACGCACTGCTTGACTTTGCATATTATAAATTGAAACAGATACATTTGAAACTGGAACTTTTAAATCTTTATCTAAAACAGTAATTGTTCCATCACCTAATTTCATTGCTTCAAAACTTAAGTTAACTTCACCAGCTGCATTATCTTCATTTACTTCTAAAGATTCTAAAGCATTAACTGTAGATGATTCTATTGACACTTGTAAATAACCACAATCAGAAGGAATATCTGTTAAAGTAATTATTCCATCATTTATAGAAATATCACTTTTTATATAATCTTCATTTCCAGAACATGTTATACTTGAAACTGTTAATGGAGATGAATATAATTCGTTATTTGATTTAAAATTAATTGTTTTAGAAAGAGTTTTTATTTTTAATTTTAAAGTTACAGTAAAGTTTAATTTTTCACTAAAATTTATTTCCTGAGGAGTTTCAATTAAATATTTATCACTATTAATACCTAGTGTGATTTTTTCTTTTTTAACATCTGAGACAATTGCAGCACCATAAGCATCAGAAACTAATTGTTTCTTAGTACTACCAAATAAAATATTAAAGGATTGATTAATTATAGGTTCGTTTTGATTATCAACAAATTTAAGAGCATAACTTTCATCTGTAGTTGGAGTTGTTCCAACAAACATAAAAACTAAAAATATTATTAAAAGCAGTATAATTAAATTAAATAATAAAAAAGTTGGAATTCCATGCTTTTCTAAAGGATCAACAATTTTATATAAATTTATTCCTTTTTTTTCTAAGTTATCAAGAAACTTAAAATATTTTTCTTCTTGTTTGTAGTAAAAAGCTCTTAAACCCATAAGTTATTCTCTCTTTTATATATATATTATACTTAAACAGCATAATCCTTTAAAAACTATGTTATTTATTAAATAATAATTGTGCTTATATATTTAAATACCTTTTTATTAACCATAAAAAGTTAATAGATTACAAAAACACTGTTTTTCAGCTAAAAACTAATTAAAAACCTAATTTGAAACACATGCAGCAGTACCAGATTCTCCTGCTTCATAAGTTTTACAACTCCATCCAGGATCACTTGTTTGGTCTACAATTGTAAATAAATTAAAATAACCATTATTATTTAACGATGCAAGAGGTACAGGATCAAAAAATGAATATTGAGAATAACTATCTTCTAATTTCACATATATTTTTGTAGTTTCATTTGAAAGAATATATCTCGGATTAGTTTCATTAAATTCAAAAAGTAAACTAGATTTTTTAGGAGTATGACATCTAAGATATTGATTATCTGGAACTTGATTAATCACAGAAGTATCATTTAGGTTAAATAAATTACCATCTGCATCAATAGACAGTCCAAGATTTGATGCTTTATTAAAAAATAATATATCAAATGTATCTGAAGTTAAAGTAGTTAATGAACCATTAAAATTAATCAATTTTTCAGAAATATTTTTTGTAATTTTACTATTAGAAAGCATTTTAACATCACATATTTCAAAATCATAATTAGAAGTTAAATTATTTAAACAAGATAATCCATTTTCACTAGTTAATTTTAATCCACCCTCATAACCTATAAAACTTCTATTATCTAAATTATTTTTAACAGTAGTTTCTAAAAGATCTAAAAATATTGATTGAATATGAGATGTTTGAAGATTATAATCAAATGAATCTGATAAATTAATAGTAGTTCCTAAAACTATAATTCCATTTCCATTATTTGCTTGAAAATTAATTACTTCTTCAGGTGCTTTACATTCTGCTCCTATAAATCCATTTTTAGTAACTGTTTTATACAAGTCTGTTCTCGGAGCACAACTATCTATATCACAAATACCAACTTTTGCACTGTTTAATGCATAATTAATATGAGGATTCAAAAAACCCTTTGAATTATAAAGATTATTTAAAATATATTCACTATTTTCTTCTTTTTCAAGATCAACTCCAAGAGCAAAATTTCTTACAGTTCGCATTGCTTGAAAACCTCTCCAAGGTAGATAAATTCTATATTCTCTTCTTGCAAAAACAGGTCTCTGAATAACTTGATCATCAATATTTCTTTTAACTACAATCATTGGTAATTTTTCATAATCCGTTGACGATAACTTTCTTGTATCTATTTTAAAATAAAGAGTACCAATACAAAAGTCAGATGCTTGTTCACAACCAATAACTTTTATTTTTTCATCAGAAGCAATAAAAGCTTTTCCAATTATATCTGCAAGTTCAACTTGATTATAATCAGGAATTGTAATTGTATATCCTAAAGGAGGATTAGTATACTCTAAAGACTCAGTTACAGATAATGCAAAATAAGTTTCAAAACTATTATCAAAAAAAATTTTATTAGCATAATTCTCAATAAATCCATTCCAATCCATAGTTGCAAATTGTCTTGTAATAGTTACAACATTCTCTGGTTCACTTCTATATTCAGCCCATCTTTCTCTAAAGCTTACAACAAAAATATTAAATGCATCTGCTCTTGATAAATCTGCAATTGTCATTAGATCTGATGTTTTTGATTGATCTTGAATTAAAGATAAATAGTTTTCTTCAGTTTGAACCATATTATATACAAAAACAATAGTTATTGATACAAGCATTAAAGCAATTAAGGCAGTAAAAAGATTAAATCCTCTTTTATTTTTAAGCATCTGTATATACACCAATATTTATAAAATATTAATTAAAATATATAGAAGTAGTTTAGGTTTTTATATATTTCTTTTTTAAAAATAAAAAAAGAAAAAGATTAAATTTTTAAAAATTAAAATTATTTAATCTTTTTTATTGAACAAGAATCAATTCTTGTAGTTGGCATTGATGAAATAATACTTGGGTCTTGAGTATTATATGGATTAATATCAATTACATATCTTGACTTATAATCCCCATCTGAAGGTTCAATATATTCCATGCTTGCAACATACAAAATATTTTTTGTAAAAGTTGCATCTTTTTTAAATTCAATTGAATAATTTAAATTTGTCATACCATCATCTTGAAGACTTCTAATACCAGCCCAATTACCTAAAAGACCACAACCAAGTCCTCTTGCAAATCCACCAACTCCTCTTACCCACTTAGCTGATTTTCCAACTTTAGCTACTTTTGATCCATTTAATTTTTTAAAATCATTTAATAATTCATCAGGAACTACATATTTACCTGTAGTTGGATCTAAAGTTAAACCTTTTAATTTATTACTTAAACTAACTAAAGCAGCTTTATCTACTTTCTTTGCTACTAATTGTGAATTTAAAGTAGTTAAATCAGAAGAAGCTTTACGTGCTGCTTTATTACCAATTTGTACTTTATTAGGGTCTAATTTTACTTTTCTTGGATTTAAATTTGATCTTGCATTATTTTTTTCAATAGCTTTAATTTTATCTTCTAAAACCTTAATTGAGTCATCAGTATTTTTAATAAGTCCAGTTTTAGGATCATCTAAACTATTTACAATATTATTACGTGAAACATTATCAATTAAATTAACAGCACTAGTTGTTCCTACACCAGATATATGTAAATTAGATTTTGCTTGTATAAGTCTATTTGCGAATAAATCTTTACCTACCAAATGACTATTTTTTCCAACCATAGATCCATTTTTTATTATCCTAGAAAAATCATCAATTTCAGTTGAAGATAATTTAGTAAAATCAATTGGATTTGTATGAGAATATATTTTTGTATATAATTGATTAAATTTAGCTAAATCAGTAGGATCTGCAGCAACGAATTTAATTGGATCTACACCAAGAAAATATCTATCAAAATTTTTTAATTGACTATTAAATAATTTAAATTCTTGAGATGACAAACCAGTTCCAGGAATTATTGGTTGAACCTGAGTAAAAGGATCTGTACCTAAATCTAATACAGTTTCGCCTATTCTTAAAGGAGCAGCAGCAGCAGAAGAACCTGTTTTAAAAATACCTGCAGTTAATGAACCCATAGTACCTGCAAACCAAGTACTAACTGATTCTGCAGCAGGACCAAATAATTCAAAGTTCTTTGATGAAAACAAACTTCCTAAAACTAAATCAATACCCTTACCTATTCCACCATCTCCATTATACATAGTAGATGCAAACACATCTAATGCAGGAAGACCACATGAAAATGCAAGACAATCAATTGCAGCTCCAAAAATTGATGCTGGCATAACTAAAGCTGATACCGCATAACATCCAGCACAAACTGCAGAACATTTACCAAAGTAAATTCCAGCATTGGTTAAGGATTTATTAAGTTTTGAATTATATTTTTGATCAGAATCTTTTATAGTACAATTTAAATTTTCATAATCAAAAAACAACTTTGTATTCCTTGAACTATATTCAGAACTATTAATTACCTTTTCAATAACAGCACAAAACTCTTCTTTTTCTTCAGGAGAATATATTTTACTCCAATCAATAAGTGCATAGTTATTTTGAGGGAATACTTTATTATCTTCTTTATTATGTTCAGTAACAATTGTTTGATATGTTTTTAATAAAAAGCTTTCAGGAGTAATTGCACATGAAGTCAATAGCACATCAACATTTGCAATTCTATTTCCAATAACACCTTCACCCGAATAAATACTGTTTGCAGTAATTTTAATTTTTTGATTTACAAACAAACTAATATCATTTGGATTTTGAGGTTTAACACAAAATAAAAAGTTACTATCTTTATTTTGTATAAGGTTTAAATTAATATTATCATTTAAAGAATCGCCTTCATTTAATTTAAATCCACTAATTAAGCCTTCTCTTTTTTCAGAAGTTATGTTTAAAGTTTCATCAATTGAGGATTTAATTTTCAAAGAAGTACAACTAACATCTTCATTTAAAGGAATAATAGGTTCTTTAGTTGTAAACATTAAATCTCCTGCTTTAATAGTATCTAAAATAAGCATATAGGAATTATCTTCTGAGACACATACTTTCAAAGAAGTGTCATTCTTAACTACCATTGCACGTATTACATTGACAAAGTCTTTTGAAACTTTACTTGGAACTAAATTATTTGAAGTAACATATTTTTTATTTAAAATAACATTTATTTGTTCAGGAGCAGATATATTATAATCTTTAAGATCACTAAATACTATTTTTCCAAGTGCAACATTATTTTCTGTAATATCATCTATTGAAACATTTAAAGTATTATTTCTACTAGATAAAATATCATAGGAATAAACATATCTTGTATTAGGATCAGTTCCAAATTTACCAATAGCTTTAATTAAATCTTTAGAAAGATTAGAATCACCTGTAAATAAAGTTACCCAACTTCCTTCTCTTTGATTTTTAGATAAACCTAAATCCCAAGGCATGAAATTTAAATAGTTTGTAATTTTCTTTTTACAATGTGATGTTTGTTCATATTTTAAAACGTTTAAATAATAGTAAGCTCTATCTGGATAGATTGAATCTGGACTAGCTGCAATAAATCCATCAATTTCAACTGTGTATTTTCCACAACCCTTAAATTGATTAGATAAAAATATTTTATTTCCACCAACATAAACACCCAAAGCACTTTTGTTATTTATTAAAAATGGATTTGTTTCAATAAAATAATTCTTAAAAGAATAATTTGATTTGTTTAAAGCATATTTAACAAGATCAACTGAAACCATATCATTTTGCATATAAAAAGTAAATTCTAATGGATTTATATCTCCAATCTCAGAAATTTTACAAAATCCATTTCTTGCATCAGCTACAGAACAACCAGTATTCATTAATTTAGCTTGAGCTTGAGAGGATACTTGTTTTATTTGACTTTGAAGTTCATCTACTTTTTTTAATAAAAATTCAGCAGAAGATAAACCATCACAATAACCTGAACTCTCAGTACAAGCACCTATTGATACAACCGGTGTATTTATTGTACTTGTATTTTGAGAATCACTGCATAAAGGTAATGAAGAAATATTAGAAACCATTTTATCTCTAGATTCTTCTACAGAAGCATCCTGTATATTTATAGACACAGTAAAATCTTCAGATGAAACTTGGTTACCCGAATTTAAAAGTCTACCTAAAATTATCATTGGCATTTTTGGAGAACCACCAAGTGAAATAGCACTAAGTTCTAAATTATAAGTTGCTGTTTGATTAGGATAAATTATATTTCCAGAACCACTAGCTGGAGATATCTTTAAAGGATTTAACCCAAATGTTTCTGTGTAAGCATCAAGTTTTTTATCAATACCAATAACTGAAACTGGTTCTGCACAATAATTTGTTAAAGAAACATTTCTATTTCTTTTTTCTCCAACTTTTAAAGTAAAATCTAAATGTTTATTACTTACTTTTAAACAATTTGGAGAAGAAATTGTAAACACAATTTGAGTTGTAGCACTAATTGGATTGTTAATACCAGCCGCTTTACCTGTAACTAAAATAAACATATTGTCAGTTGTTGATTTTTTAATATTCACTTCAAATTGAAGATCAATAGGTATTGTTTTACCTGGTTCTAAAACATTAATTTCACGAGGATATTCTGTAACTCCAATATTTGAAGAAACTATTTTTGGATATTGACTTATTTGAATATCAGTAATTGGAACAGTACCAATATTTTTAATCATAAATCTAGTTGAGTTAACTGCAGATTGTTGAGCATTAAGTTGTGAAATTGGAACTTGTATTAATGAAGGCATAATCCATAAAGCCTTACTTAAATCTAAAAGATCTATATTTAATAATGATGGAGAAACTGAATAATAATTGTTATTCCATAAAATATCATAGGTATATTTTGCTGCTTGTTTTCTATTAGAATGATTTTTAATAATTACATCATACACTTTTTCTTCTCCTGCAAGAACAGTAACATTACCTAAAGATAATTCAATATCTTTGTTTGCAGACATAGAAGATGAAGTATATTGTGGTGTAAAAGTTACATTTTGAGAACAATTATTTTTTATAATAAAGAAAGTTGTGTTCTCTGTATATTCACTTGTTGTATTTGGCATTGATGAATAATAAGTATAATAATTAGGATCAGTATAGGTTCTAGTATTAGATGAACCTGAATAGTTTCTAGTATTATTCTGAGATGACATATATTCGTCATAACTATTATAGTTTTGAGATTGAGCTAATAATGGATTTTGATTATTATTGGAATTATAATTATAACTGGTATAAGGTGTATTAAACACATCAGGTGCAGTGTATTCTAAATTTAAACCAACAAAAGAATTTACTGCATTTGGAGTAATTGTTAAACAATCACTTAAAATAAGCCCTTTATTTATTCTTACAGGAATTATTTTTGTGATTTCTCTAGAACCAATTGTTGCAAAGATTGGTATTTTTACGTATGCAGTTGTAAATTGTAAATCATTACCAATTGTAACAACAGCTTCAAAAATTTGAGAAGATTTTTTATTAATTGAAATTGCACCTCTAATATCAACAAAAACATCACTAGGGCCTTCAATCCAAATAGGATCTCCAAATCTTATATTATTTGCAATATAATCTCCATTGTTTTGTATTGAAAAACTTTGAGATGAAGTTATTTGATCAGTTCCTAAGTTAATTAGAATTTCCTGTGGAGTTAAAATAAATAAAGAATCATCAACAATATATAATTCTTTTTCAAAAGGAGTATAACCGTAACTATCAACAACCATGGTTATTGATGAAAAATTAAATTTATTATCTATTGTGTATTTTCCATTTTCACCATTAGTACCTTCTGCTTTTACAAATAAAATAAATTCAAGAGTTTCAGTATTATAAAATGAAATTACAGCATTATTAATTGAAGATAAATTAGATGCATCTAAAACATCAACAGTAAATTTAGAACCATATGGTACAAATGAATCAGGATTAACCACTACTTTCATTTCTTTTTTATCATGAATATTAAAACTTAATCTATTATCAGAAACTGAATTACCTAAAATTGTATCAGTTGATTTAAGATCAATGTAAGCTGTACCAATTTCTTTTGCAATAAAAGAAAGATATATCTTTTTTAAAACATTACCTGAAATTGATAGGCCATCTCTTGTAACTTCAAAACTATCAATTGATTGAGATGCATTATTTAAAGATCTATTATCTGAAAATAAATTTAATGACACCAATGGAAAACTCTTTGATGTTTCTGCTAAAATATTTAATTGAGTATTTTTTAAAGAATAAATATTTGTTTCAAGAATATATTCTTCGCCTTTGACAGCATAGAAATCCTCAACACTAAATTCATTATCTTTTGAATCTATAAACTTATTAGAAATACAAAAATTATCTTTACAATCTAAAGGTACATCAAACAAATCAACAACAACTTCTTTTGTGTTTGCATAAAGAGCTGATTTTTTGTTTGTTGAATAACTTTGATTTAAAAAAGTGTCTATTGGATCTCTAAAATATAATTTATTTTCTTCGTATAAAACTCTATATTTAAATTTTAATTTTGTAACAGATAAATCAACAGCACTTACTTTAATTTTAATTTGTTTGTTTGAAAGTGGTATTGTTGACACCCATTTAAGTTCAAGCCATTTATTTAAAACATCAGAAGAACCCTCATTTAAAAAATCTGTTGACTGCATTCCAGGTTCTGGAGCAGGATTATAGGAAGTACTATATTTAAAATTTGTAATATCCATGGCCATAAAACCATTTATACCATAACTCATTTCTTCAGAATCAGTTTGAGTATCATCTCCTGCTCTGATATGCACTTCTCCCTTATAAACGTTTTCTGGGAACAAAACATCAAATACTAAATAATATTCTTTGTTTAAACTAATATAATTTGTAGTAATACCTTTTGCATCAACAACACCTACAAAATCAATTATTGGATAATCAGTATTATTTACTTCTTTTGAAAAATCAACACGTATGTATCCTGATGAATCAGCTTCATCAGTTGTAAAATTAACAGAGGATATATTAAAGTTTTCATCAGTATATTCAGCTAATAAATCTTTATATCCTTGAGAATTAAAAATAACTTCTTCACCTAAAGATAAATTTTGATCAAAAAGAACAGTTCCATCTTTTGCTTTAATTATAAGACTACCTTTTGTTAACTTAAATCCATTTTCATCAAACAAATCAAGCTTTATCATTTTAGATGCATTATCAACTACAAAAATAATTTTATTTTCCTTTAATGAATCAATTGTAATTTCTTCAGAAACTTGTGTATCTCCAACTTGAGCATAAATATTATAAATTGTGTTTATTCTTAGTGGAATTGAAAGCGCACCAGATAGATCAGTTTCAAGAGAAGTATTATATGGTATTTCAGATGAATCTTCTAAGGATACTAATTTTTCATGAATTTTAATATATGCTTTTGGAACTGGCATATTTTTTTCATCAACAACAAACACATTAAGTATTGCGCTGTTTGTAACATCTATCTTGTCTAAACTAAAATCTGCTTTTGTGTCTATGTTTAAATTAAAAGAATTATGTTCACAAAAATAATCAAGTTTACATGCAGTTATTAAAATATTTGAATCAACGTTTATTCCTTTAAAATTAATAAACCCTAAGGCATCAGTTTTACCTGAGTCAATAACAATATTATTTAAATTATATGCTGTAACTAAAACATCATCAAGAACTAAAAAATTACTTTTTGCTCTTGCTGTAACATCAATAAAATTACCACCAAGTTCTAAAACAACATTATATGTCATATCAGGATTAATTATTCTATATGAAACATTATCATCACTAATATATGTTTTATAACTTTCTTTTTTAACTTTATAAGTAATTGTTTCTCCAGAGTTAACATACACTAAAGCTTTTCCATCAATTGTTGTTTGAGATCCTATTTCATCATTAGAAAGATTGAATACAGAAACTTCTGCATCATTAACAAAATTTTCAGAAGCGTCTAAAACTACAAAAGTAACTTTACTTTTTCCTTCAAAAGAAAGAGAAGCAATATTCATTTCAATTACTTTTTCTTGTTCTAATGAATTTATTCTGTAATTACTTTCTTTAAAATCTTCATAATTATCAGCTTTTGCTATAAGTTCAATATCTTTGCTAATTGGAACTTCTATAATAATATAATGATTATTAAAAATATCTACAATTCCTTCAACACTCTCAGTTTTATTATTAATTGTAAAATTTGCAGTAACCATTCCAGAAGATATTTTTCTTTGATTATCTCTGTCTTTTAATTGTATTTTTAAAATACCATATTCTACTTTTTCAGAAAAAACAACAGATACTTGTTCTTCTTTATTATTTATTGTTAATTGTTTTTGATAATCAGGATATCCTGGTTTTGTTGCTTTTAAAGTATAGGTGTTACCTATCTTAAGTTTTATTTTTTGAGAAACACCATCATCAATAGCTCCTGTAAAAACTTCTTTAATAGCGTCATCGCTTATCGTTAAATAAATATCGGACACTGAAGTACCTTGATAATCAGAAACATTAAAAGTTAAAGTTGACTGACTTGAGAAAGAAAAAAATATTAAAAAAATAATTATGAAAATTAATAATAATAATATGGAGGCCATAATTGCAAACGCAGGAAGCCCTTTTTGTTCTAAATAATTATTCCAAGTGTTTATTGGAATTCCTTTTTCAGTAAGCCAATTAGACATTGAAGTATATTTGTCTTCTAAATAATTATAGAATCTTGAAAATATATTTTGATTTGAAGTAGTAGATTTTTTTTTTCTAACCATATTTTTCATCTTTCTTAGTATTTATTAGTTATTTTAATATATATAATATATTCATAAGTAATATATATAAATATATGGAATAAAGAATAAACCTATAAATAACCTTTAATAAGAAGAAAAAAAAGAAAAAAAAAATTATTTAGAGTTTGAAACTCTAATAATTGCAACAATTGAAACGATTAATGCAGCTGGTGCTACAAAGTAAACAAGATTAACTAAAATTCCTCTCATAATTTCTCCAACAACAGGAATTGCATTTATTGAGTTACTAGTTGCAATAAAAGTTATGGACGCTATTAAGAAAAGAGAAATATTCTTATCTTCAATGTTTAAAAGACCAACAAGCAAACCTAAAATAATTAAAACAGTAGCAAGCCATGCAGGATGTGTCATACCAAAAATTAAACCAAAAATAATTGATAATAAAATACCACCAAGAAAAGCATAAGCACCTATTCTTTCAAGTTTCATATATTCTCAAAACTCCTTTTTAGTATATAAAAACAATAATATCTATATACAAAATGTTTTTAAAATATAGAGTATTAAAAATTAGGACAAATATATTAAATAAAAATATTTAAAGTAGGCAGAAAAGAAGAAGGAAAGAACTAAAACTAATTATTCCCTTGTAACTTCTTTTTATTTAAATTTTGTGCGTAACAGTTTATTTTGTAAGTAGGCAGAAAAGAAGAAGGAAAGTACAAAAACTAATTATTCCCTTATAACTTCTTTTTATTAAAATATTAAGAAAAAATAAACTTATTTTAAAACAAATATTTAAAATAAAAAAACAAGAAGAGAAGGTATAAAAATCTGTAAAAAAGGGGTTTTTACAT
>CAZQEL010000002.1:0-38311 GCA_964591795.1 uncultured archaeon
TCTAGTACTACTCCTAGTACTCAAATTTATTATACTTTAGATGGTAGTGATCCAACTAGTACTATAGGAACTATTTATTCTAGTGCTTTAACTTTAACCAGCACTACAACTTTAAAGGCTGTTTGTTATGCACCTGATTATTCTACAAGTTCAATTTTTACTCAAAATTATACCTTATTAGAAAATGTTGCTCCAGTAACTTTTAATCCAACAAATGGTTCTTTTAATAATGATGTTTCGGTTACATTAGCATCATCAACAGCTGGTACAAGCATAAGATATACTCTTGATGGTTCTACACCAACTGAAACCATAGGTACTTTAGTTTCTTCTCCTACATCTATTATTATAGGTGCAAGTGGAAGTATTAAGGCCATAGCTTTTAGAACTGGTATGGGTCCTTCTACAGTTTCAACATCTGGTTTATTTAGTTTTAGTGCTGGAACTCCAACAAGTACTCAAGCAGCTTCAACTTATACTAGTGCTATAACTGTTCCATTAACAAGTGTAACTAGTGGTAGTACTATAAGATATACTATAAATGGTGTTGATCCAACTAGCACAACTGGGAGTGTTTACTTAACTCCAATTTCTTTAAGCACAACTGGAACTTATGTAATTAGAGCTAAGACATTCAAAGCAGGTTATACAGATAGTGCTGTTTTTAATAATATTTATGTAATTAATTTGCCTGCTGCTACACCAATATTTAATCCAGCTGGTGGTAACTTTCCAATAAGTGTTTCTGTTTTAATAAGTTGTACTACTCCATCTTCAAGTATTAGGTATACTACTGATGGATCTGTTCCAACTAATTCTTTTGGAATAATATATAGTGGATCTTTTATTTTAACAAGTACAGCGACTGTTAAAGCTGTTTGTTATGCATCTGGTTATTCTACAAGTCCAGTTGTAACTCAAACTTTTAATGTTCAAGAAAAAGTACCTTCTCCTACTTTTAGTATTCCATCAGGAGAAATCGTATTTGGAACTAATGTAACAATTAATTCAGCAATTGCTGATGTTATTTATTATACTATTGATGGAAGCACACCAACTACATCATCTATTAATCAAGCAATTACTCCACTTGTAATTAATGCTGAAATTACAGTAAGAGCAATTGCAGTAAAAGCAGGTTATCTAAATAGTGATATTGTTTCTGAAAGTTATATTCAAGTTTCAGCTCGTTTAAATAATTTAGTTTTAACAAACTATACTGGTAATTATAATTTTTTAAGTACAACTTATACTTATAATGATATTTTAATATTAAATACTCTTTCATCAATTACTGCAACTCCAACTGGTCCTGGTACAATAACTGTGAATGGAAGTAGTGTGTCTTCTGGTACTGCATCTGGACAAATAGATTTGAGTGATGGTACTCAAAAAACAATTACTGTAGTTTCTTCTGCAATTGGTATGAAGACAGTTACTTATAATTTATATGTTACTAAAATAATAACTACTGGTGGTTATATTACTGATGGTGCTGGATATCGTATTCATAGATTTGCATCTGGAAGTACATTTACTTTAAATACACCTTTGACTACTCAACTTTTAGTTGTTGGTGGAGGCGGTTCTGCTGGTGCTTATAATGGTGGTGGTGGTGCTGGTGGAGCTTTATATTATAGTAGTGCCTATTCAATATTATCAGGATCTACATCTGTAACTATTGGTGCTGGAGGTAAAAAAAGTTATTATGTTAATGGATTTAGCGGTGGAACATCAATATTTGGAGCTATTAGTAGATCTGGTGGTTATGGTGGATTAAAAGGTGGTCAAGGTAGAGGTGGTAATGGGGCAGGTGGTTCTGGATCTGCTTATAATGGTAGTATTGCATATGGAAAAGAAGGACCTGGTTTATCTTATTCAATAGCTGGTTCTTCAGTTGAATATGCTCGTGGAGGTAGAGGAGGTCAATTTGGAAGCACAGGACCAAGTAACACTGGTTGGGGTGGTGGTGCTTCTACTCGTTCAACCCAAGGATATCGTGGTGGTTCTGGAATAGTTGTTGTAAGAATAAGTGTTTCTTAAAATTAATTTTTTTTCAAAATAATTTAGTTTGAATATCTTTTAAATAAAGATTTTTATTAATTTCTTTTTGTTTTTCTTTTTTTTCTTTTTCTGAAAAACATATTACTGGAACGCCATATTGTCCTGCACCACCTGGTTTAAAAACAATAAAGTTTTTTCTAAATGCAATTATATATTTTGCAATAGTTTCATTTATTTTTTTAAGTTCTTCAAAAGATGTTTCTTGCATGATTTTTATTTCAGTATGTTTTTCAATAAATTTATCATAAACCTCAATCACTCTCTTGTGATTAATATTTTTTTCATTAATTGCAAGTTGTATTACTTGTGCTAGTGGAATTAAATATTTATATTCTGGTCTATTAGTTATTTGTTTAAGATCTATATTGCCTTGTGCTACTGCAATTTCTTCACACCTTTCAGAAACTCCTTTTTTAATAATTCCTTTACAAACAGAACATTTCCATTTATATTCTTTTGCTTGTTTTAAAGTAAACAATTGATGGCATTTACGACATGCTGTTTTATTATATTTGCCTTCAAGTGGATTATATCCTACATTATAATTAATTTTATTTTTGTTTTTATTTTCTAAAAGATTTTTTAAATTTTTAAAGTTAGGTTTATCAAGTGATAAAGAAACATATTCTCTACCTATTCTATAACTAAATTGAGAATGAGAATCTGAATTTGAGAAAAATTTAATATTTTTAAGTTCAGGTATTAAATTTCCAGAATAAGTGTCAGCTGATAACCCTAGTTCTATAAATTTTATATATTTCCAATTTTTACCATAAGCGTCTTTTAAAGAATCATAATGTCCATATACTCCAAAGTAAGGTGTAAAAGCATGAGCTGGTCCGATGATTATATCTAATTGTTTACAAATATTTAGTATATTTTCAGAAGTTGTTTTAAACTTAGTTCTTCCGCTACCATAAACTGACATATCTTGGCAGAACTCTTTTGTTTCTATTATAAATTTTTCAATTTGTTTAAAATTTTTAAAATATAATAAATTATGGATTCTTTTTTCAGTTTCTATTTCAGTTCCAAGAATAAAATATATTTTTTTATTATTTATTACTTCTTTATATCTATAACACTCATCTTCTTCTATTATTTCATTTTTCACATGCTGTTGCCATTTTGGATGCAAAATATCAGCTGTAGTTAACACGTCTAAACCTTTTTTCACAGCTTCTTTTGCAAGTATTTCTATAGATATATTTTTTGAACATGCAGCTGCATATGGAGAGTGATAATGAAGATCACAATTATATGTTTTCATAATTATTTTAATAATTTATTTTATTTTTATTATAAAAACCTAGTTTGATTGGTTTTTATTTGTTTTGGTGTTTATTTTTTATTTATGGTAGATACTAATCAAAAAATATTAGTTCATATAAAAAAAATAGTTAAGCAAAAAATGCCAACTTATAAATATCATAATTATAAGCATGCAATAAATGTATATAACGCCGTTAAATGTATTGGTGAAAAAGCACAAGTTATAGATGATGCTCAATTTTTATTGTGTGTTGCTGCGCTTTTGCATGATGTGATATATGTGCATAACAAACAAGATAATGAAGAAAAATCGTGTGCTTTTGCTGAAAAATTACTTTGTAAACTTAATTTTAAGGTACAAGATATTTTAATTATCAAAAAATTAATTATGGCTACCAAAATGCCAGTAAAACCAAAAACTAAACTTGAAAAAATTATTTGTGATGCAGATATTTTTTTAATCGGAACTGCATCTTATTTTAAAGGTGAAAATCAGTTGAGAAGAGAATTGAAATTAAATAAAAAGGATTTTTATTCTAATGTGTCAAAAGCGTTTTTTAGTAATTTTAAGTGGCACACTTCTGCTGCAAGTGAACTTGGTGCTCCATATTATTTAATAAATAAGAAAAAGGTGCTTGAGTTAATTAATTATTATTCAGATGATTAAACTATTCCGAAGAATTTTAAAACAAGCATAACTCCAAGTCCAGCTGGACCGAATATAGCTGTTATTACAAGTGTAATTAAAAAAGGTAATTTTATTTTTAAAACATAATATAAGAATAATAAAGCAACTACTCCAATTATACTATTTACAATTACGTTTTTTAAAAATTTAATTAATATTACTGTAATTATAATTAAAATTACACCGTAAACTAAAAGCATTGGATCAAATGCAATTATTTTAGTTGTACTTTCTTTTGTAACTTCAGTTGCTAAAAATAATAAATTCATATTTTTTCTTTTTTTCTTTATTCTATAGATATTATTAAGGGATATTAAAAATATATATGTTTTGTTTTAAACCGTTTTGTTTAAATAACATATCTATTAACAATTATTTATATGGCTATACCAAAAATACCTATTAGATTTATAAAAAAACCAATTGAAACATATGTGCGTCCTAAATTTAACTTACATGTTTCAAAGAAAGGACGAACTGTAATTTTAAAAGAAAGAATTCTTGCAAATATTAAAAAGTCTAGATTTTTGCCACTTAAACGAAGTACAAATCTTTTTGATATTTTAAATAAAAAAATCTTTGTAAAAGAATCTTTTCAAAAAGTAGATGTTTTTCAATTAAAAGATTATTTAAAACAAAGAAAGCTAGTTTCCTGTATTCCTGAAGTTTATGGTTCTTTAAAGCTTAAAAGTGGTAATGTTTATATTTTTTCAAAGTTTGTACCTGATTCAATTGAATTGTGTGATTATTTAAAAAAACTTAAAACAAAGAAAGATGTAAAAAAACTAAAATTTGAAGTTAATCAAATAGGTGATAAACTAATCACCGCAGGATTACTTCCTTGGGATTTTAAATTAAAACAATTCTTTTATAGCCCTAGAAATAAAAAAATATATCTTTGTGATAATGCTGTTGCTTTTTATAACCCAAAAGTACTTTTAATGTATTATAAGAAAGCAAACTTAGAGGTACCTTCAAAACTAAGAAGGCTTAATCTATTATTTTCTTTACATCCTATTGAATTAATTTTAGAAGGTGCAAGAATGGCTAGGCGTAATTTAAAGAAAGAAACTATTTTTTCTGCAGATGAAATGACTGGTAAACTTAATTCCTTTAGAAAGAAAGGACGTAAGTTAATTGAAAGAGACACAGATAAAATCATTCTAAATACAATTAACTATTTTAATTCTTTATCATTAGGCACAAAACAACTAATTCAAAGAGAAGTTTTAAAGGATGCTTTAAAGGAAATAGATCATTATAGTAGATAATAATTATTAATTTTTAGTTAATATTCTTTTTTTTAAATTAATAATTCAATTTATATTATTTTTGTATTTTATAATATATATTATAATAAGGAAGCAAGATTAATCATGGATGAAAGTACAAGTTTTAGAGAAGAAGAAATTAAAAAGCAATATAACTTAAAAGAATTAAGAGAAGTAATAGCTAAATCACTATCCAAAGGACCAAAAACAGATAATGATTTAAGAAAAGAAATCCCAGAAGCTAAGTATGAAGAAATTTTAAATGTTTTAAAGAACATGCTTTCTTTAAAGTTAATTAAAAAAGATGGATTTCCAGTTAAATATTCTTTATCTGAAGGTATTTTAAAAACTTTAGAAAAAAGAAAAGAATTGTCTGACACTGATAAACACATTATTAGAGCAAATCTAATTATTGAATCAAAATCAAACGATAAGGGTCTTTTAAGAACCGCTATGGAAAAAATACTTGATTCTTTAAAAAAGGATGAAAATTATTTTATTTATGAATCATCTTTAGCAGATATAGTTGTTCATGATGATCTTTTTTCAACATATATATCAGCTGAGGTATCTTGTTCAGATTTATTTAATTTATTTAGATTAGTTTATTTTTATGGAGTTACTTCAATAGATATAATTAAACCAGATAAACTAAACGTTCCAGTATCAGATCTTCAAAGTTCATTAACTACAATTGTTGATATGATACATGGTTATGCTGATATGATCTATGAACTTAAAAATAAAAATGATGTTTTGTCTAAAAAAAAATAAATACACTTAATGGTTTTTAAAAAAAATGTATGATTGCCTATGAACTTAAAAGTAATTAAACAAAATAAATTAACTGAGAATAAAATAAGTTCTTTAAGAAAAAAGATTTCTTCAAAAAAAGTAGTTTCTGAACAAGTACGTATTGAAAATAGACTTACTAGACAAAGAGATATTTTAAGTTTAAAAGCATTTTTACTTAGTGTAGAAAGAAAAAAGTTATCTTCAAAAGGGTTAATCAATATTTTAAAGTTAAACAAATTTAAAAAACCAGAACATTATTCTTTTGCATTCAAGAAACTTGGATTTAAAGAGCCGTTTGAGTTTGTTCGTTTGTTTTCTTATGCTGGATTTAAATCTCCTTTAAAACTCGCTAATTGTTTAAAGGTTTCAGGTTTTAAAAAATCAAAGGATTTTTCACATATTTCTAAAAGTTTAGATTTAACAGTTAAACAACAATCTAAATTTTTAAAAAAATTAGGTTTTACAAAAATTGAAGATTATGTGTCAGGTGTTTATTTAAGAAAACCAAGTATTGGTGTTTATGCTGAGTTATTTAAAATATCAGGTTTTAAGTATCCTTCAGTAATTGCAAGTGGATTTATTAAGGCAGGATACATAACACCTAAAGAGATTGTAAATGGCTTAAGATTTTATGGTTTTTCTGAAAAACTTACATTTTTAACTGCTCTTCAAAATGTTGGTTTTAATGGTCACGAAGCAGTAAACACTTTAAAAGAACTAAATCTTTATTAGTTTTTTTTAATTGCTTGATCAACAAGCAATTATTAGTTATTATTATAAACTAGTTCTCTTATAATTATTTTAGATTAAGTATGCCTTTATTTAAATTATCTAAAATAAATTCTTTTTTTAAAAAGAAAAGTACATCTAAAAACAACAACTCTAATATAAGTAAACTTAATATAAAAAATAAACATCTAATTACTTTTGCGCCTCATTTTGAAAAAAAAATAACAAGTGAACAAATTTCTAATTTTTGGAATAGATATTTATCAAATGGTTTTAAGGAACTACTAAAAACTAGATTAGCTAATAAAAAAACAAATCATATCTCACAGTATAATTCAAAAATGAAGATTTTACCTTTCTCATCATCTGTTGGTGTGACTGTTAGAATTTTGGATTTTATTTCTCATGCCAAATATATTAAAAGATATGAAATTTTAAGTAAATATTTTAAAAATAAAAAATTAAGATATTCTAAAGTGGTTTTAGTTGACCTTTTAAGTTCCAGAAAATTAAATGATCTTCATTATGGTGTAGTAGAAAGAGTGTTTCCTTCTCTAACCATAAATGATTTAGAAATAATTTTAAAAGAGCATACTGTTTTCAGGCCAGAAGATGTTTACTATAATAGATATAGTTCTTCTTTTATAAATAAACTTAAAGTTAATGAAATAAACCCTGCGCTTCTTTTAAAACATCTTAAACGTGCTACTAAAGAATTATATAAAAATTCTAAAATTATTGAAAATTTTGATACTGCTAACAATAATATAGTTATTTTAGACTATAATAAATCAAAAGGAAAATTTAAGTTTGGTTTAATTGATTTTTATGGTTCAGGTACATCCAGTTTTAGAAAAGATATTTTTAAATAGTTTTATAAGTAGTACTAAGTAACTTTCTTGATTTGCTTCTTTTATTGTACATTTAGCTAGTCTTTTCTTATTTTATTATGCTTTTAATCATTATTCCCTTACCTATGGGTAATAAGTGCTAATAAGGTTATTTTTAAAGACTTTTTATATATATTATATGTATAACTAATATAGGTATAAGAAGATGAATTTAACTAATTTTTACTCAGTGATTTTTAGACTATTTATTACTTTTAGTGAACAGTTATTTTCCGAATATATCTCTTTAAAAACCTATTGTTTATTTTTCGAAAAAGAAAGCTTTTTAAACAAAATTGTTCCTTAATTATCTTACAGAAGACATCAGTATCCGTAATTACAAATATACAGATATTTGATCGTAAAGAATCTGCTGTATTTTTTTAACATTATTTTTTTGTTAGAAATAAAATCAATATCAAAAAAACAGATTCAGTCTTTGTTTTAAAAAAAACAAAATAAAAAGGTGAATAAAAAATGAAAAATATAAATACGAAAAAAGTCATTGCTGGCGTTGCTGCATTAGGACTTTCTGCATTACTTGCAGGTTCCGTTGTTGCTGCTAACGTAGGTGCTGATAATTTCAGTATGAATATCACAAAAGACACAATGTTTAATAATGGTGTTCCTGCTGTTAGTGTTGTAGTTGGATCTATGGCACAACCAGTTGATGTAGTATGGGCTGGTAACATAGCTGCTGCAATCGGAAAGAAAGCTTACACAACTGCAGGTACAGTTGGCGGAGCTGTTTTACAAGATGTAACAGTTGAAGTTGGTTCTTCAAGTTCTTCAACAATATCAGGTGATGGAAAATTAACTGATGATTGGACAATTGGTAGTACAAGTGTAACAGAAACAATAGATGATTCTGATTATTCATTACTTGGTGACTACGATGTATCTGTTGATGATGATATATTTGGTGATGATAGTATAAATGTAAAAGAATCTATTATATTAAAAGCAAATGTTTCTTTTGATGATGATAAAGATGTTGCTGATTTAACTGCTGCAATACCTAAATCTGCTATAGAATACGCATTAGAATTTAATCCAGGTATTAATGATGATACAAATGATTCAGGAAGTCCAGATTTTAAATTCAATTTAATGGGTAAACAATACACATTAGAAGATTATTCTAGTGGAACAATGACTTTAGTTCAAAATAAAGCTACAGTTCCTTACATGGTTGGAGATACTTTTGAAATTGAAGGTTATACAATTGAAGTAAAAACAATCCTTGAAAAATCATCTGAGGGTGCAACTTACGAATCTGAAATGTCTATTAGTAAAGATGGTTCTGTATTAGCTACAAATATTTATGCTGATGGAGATAAAATTTTTGATGATTACTTAGAAATAGATACAGAAATAGATACAGTATATAATACTAGAGTAACTGTAATTTCTGGAACTAGTGCTAGAGTTAAATTAAAAAGCGGACAAGTAATTAAAGATTTCCCTAATATCGGAGACGAATTATGGAAAGTTGCATTTACTGGTTCTGATCCTGTTACAGTTATCACAATAACTAACGATGATTCAGATGTACAATGGAAAAATGAAGATGCATTAAGAGTTGGAGATTCAGTTGAATTACCATTCGGATTTGCTAAAGTTGAATTTTTAGGTTTAACTAAAGAAGATTCAAAGACATTAACTGTTGAAGATGGTATGTTATCATGGACAGATTCATCAGATGATGATCACTCAATATTTTTCTATGAACAAGATACTTCTGATTATGAAACAGGAGATAATTACACTACATCTGCTGAAATAGATGGTAAAAATCTTTACTTCGATTTTAATACTACTGATGATCTGACTCAAGCAGATGTTGCAGAATCTGGTTATTTTACAGTACAATTAGAAGATGAAGATGGTAAATATTTATCAACTACAGATTCATGGTCATGGGATTCTTTAGCAGCTCCAACAGCTACTGAAAAATTCTATTTTGATGGTGATGCGGTAGAGGATACTGCAACAGATTATGTTGGTTTCACAGATATAATTGTTCCATTATATAATGATGAATCAGTAAAAATTGCATATGGTGTCTATACTAAAGAAGTATCTGATGTAATTGAACAAATTGCAATTTCATTAAAATCAACTGCAACAGGTAGTATAAACGCAAGTCCTGTTCAAAACTGGACTGTTGGAAAAACATATTACCAAATAGGTACAGATGATTTAAATGTTTCAACTTACGTTGGTGTTTCTGATATATCTTCAATTACAGTTGCTGATGAAGATATGGATTCTATGTTTGAATTAGTTGTTACTGATAGTGTGGATACTTTTACAGCACATATTGATGCATACACTGGTGATTTAGTTAATACTGATGATTCAGATTATGATGGTGGATTAAATCAAGTTGTTTCTGCATCTGCTAATTTAGATCAAGAAAATTCAGACGATTTAACATGGGCTTATACTGCTTTCGGTACAAAGTACATGGTAGATGGTGGAATTTTTGAAGCTGAAATGCCAGAATCAAGACTTTACGGACAAATTTTCATTGGTGGAGGAATTTCTGAAGAAATGACTCTTAACGGTGGAGAATTAGTTTTAACTACTCCCGGTACAGTTGTTTCAACAGAAGACGGTATGGTTTCAGCTAAGTTAGTTTCTTCTAATGTTATAGGATCAGACGCAACTGTTGCTATGACTCCTGCTGCATGGAATGTAAACACACAAAGATTAGTATATCTTGACAATGAAGCTATGGTTCCAACTGGTGCTAAAATAATTGTTGGTGGACATTTAGTTAACTCTTTAGCTAACGGTGTTACAAACGATTACTTAACACAAGCTGGTCAATATGTTGTAGGTTCAGATGCTACTGGTAACGTTCTTGTTGCTGGTTACACTGCTGAAGATACAGCTGACGCTGCAAAAGAATTAATAACTGTTATAGAAAACATGTAAATGTTTTCTTAAACTTTTATTTTTCTTTTTTTTCTTTTTTTTTATTTTTTAACAAACTTTAAAATTCTTTATCTTTATTATTTTAAAAAAATCTATTTATAAATCTTATCTTCTTATATATTTTTTAATAAGTATTTTTACTTTTTAAAATTAAATATTAAAGAAAAATTAATCATGTTTACAAAAAAACAAAAAGGTCAAGTTTCAGTTGAAATGTTAATTATTTTAGGTGTAATTATACTTGTTGCTGTTGTTTTTGTATCATATTATTTATCAGTAATAAATAAAAATATAGATAAAACAAGTAATGTTCCTACTGGAGTTCAAGTTAATAATTTAATAGAAAATAGTTTTAATAATCCTAACCTTACTTCTGCACCTACAAGTTTAGCTACTTGTGGAAATGGAACTATTGATCCTATGGAAGTTTGTGATTATCTTATTTTCCCATTTGGATTAACTTGCGATAATATAACTGGTGCAGGTACAACTTTAGTGTGTACTGATTGTCTTGAAATTACTTGTACTTAAATTTTAATTATTGCTTTTTATTAAAAAAAGAAAAATCGTTTTTACTAATATTAGTTTTAATCAAATAACTAGTTTATTAAAATTAGTAATTGTTAAAAAAAAGTAATTGTGAAGAATAAAATTATTTTTCTTCTTCAACTCTATTTTCTTTTATTCTCTTCATTGTTCTTGGAGAGAATGATTCTTTATACCATTTTTTCCAAATGATTAAAATATCATCATAATTAGTTTTACCGTGTTCTTGAAGATATTCTTCTTTTATAAGTAATAATTTATTATGTGCATAAACTGTGTTTTTAGCTTCCAAAAGTTCAATACAATCATTTTCGTTTGCAAAATCTACTTGGTATTTTTTTTCTTTTGCACGCATACTGATGTTATTCCACATCTCTTCAATTGTCATACCAGTAAGTTTTGATATTTTTGAAAATATAGGTGTAAATTCCTTTTTTATTAACTTATATTTATATTTTTCCTTTTCTTGACTAGTAATACCTCCAAAAAACTCCTTTTTCTGACTAGTATACTAGTCAACTTTTAGAAAGTATTATATACTATTCGGTTATAGTATTATTATGCTTGACTGGAAAAACATAATTTTACAAAATCCTTGGTGGCAAGGTAAAGAAGATTATGATATTTCTAAACTTAAAAATAATAATTATTCTATTTCTAGAAAAAGTATACTTATAGCTCCTAATAAAATATATTTAATTAAAGGACCTAGAAGAGTTGGTAAAACTATTTTTTTAAAAAAAATAGCACAAGAGAATCCAAATATCTCTACTTATATAAATTTTGACACTCTTTTAAATGTTAGAATTTCTGAATTAATTAAAACTATCGAACATGATATTAAAATAAACAATAAAAAAATAATTTTACTAGATGAAATACAATCTTTAAAAGAAGGATGTTTATTTTTAAAATCTTTAAAAGATCTAAACTTATTAAAAGATGTTTGTGTAATTGTTACTGGTTCTGATCCAAGAGCAATTGATCGTTGTAAACAATATTTAATAGGTAGATCTGAAAAACTAAATATAATGGCTCCTTTAACTTTTAGACAATATATTTTAACTATTTTAAAAAAAGAAAATTTAATTTTGTTTAATATTATAAATAACATTACAATTGATGCTAGTGAACCAAATTTAGATATATTTAAAAAATATAAATTAATAGAAAATTATTTTGAAGAAATTAATGATTATTTTTTTAATTATCTTTTAACAGGTGGGTTTCCTGAAGCTATTAATTCTTATTTTGAAAAAGGGTATGTAGATGAAAAGTATTATGAAGATATTGTTGAAAAAATATTTGAAAAAATGGATAAATCTAAATCAATATCTATTTTAAAAGTTATTATTGATTCTTTATCAGGATCTATTAAATATTCTACCATTGAACAAAAAACAGGATATTCTAGAGATACAATTAAAAGTTATTTAAAAACTTTATCTGAGCTTCTAGTTGTTTTTGAAGTTAAAGAAAATAGTTCTTCAATTCTTAAAAAGTTTTATATAAAAGATCCTTTTATTATCCATTCAATTGCTAATTTATATAAAAATACAAATTATTTTGATCAAAGTAAACAACTTTTATTTAATGAACAAAAATTAGGTGTTTTTGCAGAAAATATTGTTGCTAGTCATTTACATAATCTTTACAATCTCGATCTTTCTTATTATAACGTAGATAAAAAAGAAATTGATTTTATTGTTTTAAAAAAAGCAATAGAAGTAAAATATAGGAACACATTAGTTAAACCAAATTATGTTGATTTTATAGATGAATACTTGATATTATCAAAATCAGTTTTGCCACCCGGAGATGTTATGATAGAAAATAGATTAGTTATACCTGTTTGTATTTTTTTAAGTCTTTTGGAAGTTCCAAAATATTTTTTGTGATTTTAAATGGGTTTAAATTCAATTGTATTTAAAATATTTTTTTTATTTTTTTTATTAATAAACTGATTAGTTGAATTATTATAATACTTAATTTTAGGAGTAATTAGTATTTGTTCATAATAATGAATAAAAAATAGTGTATTTTGTTCACCCCTCTTGATCAATTTTAAAACTTTTTGTTTATATATATCTTTTATAGATTAAGATATATTGGTAAAACTGTTCTGTTATTACAATTATTTTTAATTTAATAGATTTTGATTTAATTTCAACTAATTATATAAATAAAGTTATTGATCCTATGGAAGTTTGTGATGATACTAATTTTCCAATAGGTATTACTTGTACTTATGTTGTTAGTTCTGGTACAACTTTAGTGTGTACTGATTGTCTAGAAATTACTTGTAGTTAATTATAATTATTGCTTTTTATTAAAAAAAGAAAAATCGTTTTTACTAATATTAGTTTTAATCAAATAACTAGTTTATTAAAATTAGTAATTGTTAAAAAAAAGTAATTGTGAAGAATAAAATTATTTTTCTTCTTCAACTCTATTTTCTTTTATTCTCTTCATTGTTCTTGGAGAGAATGATTCTTTATACCATTTTTTCCAAATGATTAAAATATCATCATAATTAGTTTTACCGTGTTCTTGAAGATATTCTTCTTTTATAAGTAATAATTTATTATGTGCATAAACTGTGTTTTTAGCTTCCAAAAGTTCAATACAATCATTTTCGTTTGCAAAATCTACTTGGTATTTTTTTTCTTTTGCACGCATACTTATGTTATCCCACATCTCTTCAATTGTCATACCAGTAAGTTTTGATATTTTTGAAAAGATTTCAGAATCTTTAAGTGCATCTTCATTTAAAACAAGTGTATCTTTAGCAGCATCGTATTCCATTAAATTAAGAATACCTCCTTCTGATTCTGGATCTGTATTCCAATGTTTACGTACTTCTGTTATTTGAACAATTCTTTTATGACTCTTAAGTGAGCCTTTAAATCTAATTGGCTTAGCTACAACAATAATATCTGTTGCTTTAAATGAAGTGGTAGGTACTCCTAAATCATTAACTACACGATCCCACACAGCATAAGCTGAGTCAGCGTGTATGGTTCCCATAACTACATTCCCTGCAGCACCAATTCTCATAGCTTCATATAGTACTTTTGCTTCAACTGACCTTACTTCTCCTACAATTAATGCAGAATCACCTAATCTAAGAGCTGTTCTAAGTGCATCTTCAGGTTTCATTTCAGTTGTTGCTGTTTCTCCAGTTCCACCAATGGCTGATCTTGTTTTAAGTCTTTGAGCATTAAAACCAATATCTTTCATATACATTATTGGTAGTTCTAAAGTGTCTTCTTGAACAATTATTCTTGCATTTTGTAAAATTTCAAGCATTAAAGCAGTCATTAATGATGTTTTTCCTGCACCACGTGATCCTGCTACTAAAAGAGTTGAATTGTTATCAATAAAAAAACTTAATAAACCAGCTGCTAATGGGTTTAATGAGTTTACATTTATTAGTTGTGGAAGTGTCCACGGTGTATCCTTATGTAATCTAAATGCAAATGCAATACCGTCTGTTGCTAAAGGATGACCAATAATTGCAATTCTTGTGTTTAAATCAGGCATATCAAAATCAAGAACAGGATGTGCATCATCAAATGGTCTTCCTGACATTGCTCTTATTTTTCCAACAAAACTTTCAGCGTCTTTTTCTGGATAGTGTATGTTTGTTTGACACTGTCCATATTTTGAATGAACTACGTATATTGGTTTTGCTCCTAGTGGAGAATCTAAATATACATCAGTTAATTGTCTATCTGATAATAATAATTCTAAGATACCATAACCAATAGTGTATCTTGTAACTATTTCTGATAGTGAATAAACATCATCAGGTGATAATTCAATACTATATTTTTTAGCAATATCAATTATTGTTGATTGATATATTCTTTGGAAATATTTTCTAGTACTCTCTCCTGTTGTAAGAGTTACTTTTCCTGGTTTGTAATTAGCAACAGTATCTTTTGTTTTTGTTAATACAAAATAATGATCTGGAGACAATGTATATTCAGGTGGATTAATTAAATAAATATATTCTACTTTTTCTGGATGTCTAAATATTTGTACTGATGTGTTAAGTACTTGGTATTCATCAATTAACTCTAAAGTATCCATGTCTTTAAAAGTTAATTTTGATCCAATAAATGCTGGTTTTATTTCTACATCAAATATTGTTCTATAGATGTCTGTAACTTCAGAAAAATCAGTTATTTTTAATAAAATTGGTTTTATTTTTTTTAAAAATGTAGTTTTTTCATACATTTCTTTAAGTCTTAAAAGATGTTTTGTATTTTGTGTAAAACAGATTTCACAAGGTTGACCGTTTCTCTCTTGTGCTCGGTTTTTTGTATTTTCTATTTCTTTTAAAAGGCTAATGTATGAAGCTATTGGATCATAGGACAATAATTCTTTTGCAAATTTAATAATGTTATTATGTCTTTCTGGATAACATTCATCACAGTCAATTTCTTTAACACCTAAGTGTTGAGATACCCATACTGCTCTATTTTCAAACTCTAAAAGTAAATTCACCATTTCTTTTAAATATTTTGTTTGTTCTTCATTATAATTTCTTTCATAAACTTCAGCTAATATAATTTCATCAGCATCAACAGTTTCTAGTATTTTCATTGCATGATATCTACATCTAGGATCTTCAGCAATGGATGTATTATAAGGGCAATTTCTACAATCAAAAACTAGTTTTTTTTTAGAGCCTTCTGTTGTAACAACATAATCTCCAACTGTGAATTTTCCTATTTTCATGATTTATCTTATTTTTATTTATTTCTAAAATATTATATACTAAAATAGTGGTCTATAGATTATTTAAATCTTTTTATTTATTGTTTGTGAAATTCAATTTATTTTATTATGTGTTAATTTTAGATTGAAAAATATTCTTTTGAGCTAAAGTATAACTTACCCTGGATATTAAGAAATTGGTTTGTCCAGGGTAAGTTATATAAATCCTTTCACTCTATATATTTATATGGCATATATATATGTTAAGCAAATTGGTTCTAAAAAATATTATTATTTAAGAGTTGATAAAAGGGTTAATGGTAAGAAAATCGTAAAAGATATTGCCTATCTTGGTTCTGATTTATCTAAAGTAGATGTAAAAAAACTAATTAGTTCTTCTAAATATGGTAAGGAGATAACTAAAAGTTATAAACAAATAAATCATCTAATTACTTCTAACTATTATTATAGGAAAGCAGAGCTTTTAAAATATAAAAAAAACACTTATTTAACTAAAGAACAATTAATACGATTAAATGCTATTAGTTTTCATTTTTCTTCAAATTTTAAAAAATTGCATCAATTAACTGCTGCTGATTTTTTAAATAATTTTGTAATTTCTTATACTTATAATACTACTTCAATTGAAGGAAATACAATTGCTCTGGCTGATGTTAAAAAAATATTAACTGATGATTCAATTTATTTAAAAAATAAAACTTTAAGAGAGATTTATGATTTAAGAAATACAAAAGATACTTTTAATTATATTTTTAAAAACACTCTAAAATTAAGCCTTAAGGTTATTATTGATATTCATAAAAAATTAATGAAAGATGTTGATGATAGAGTGGGTTTTAGAAATTTTGATGTTAGAGTTTTTAAATCTCATTTTAAGTCTTCTCTTTATTTTAGGATTGATAAGGAAATTAACGATTTACTTTCTTGGTTTAATATATCTAAAGAAAATATTTTTGTAAGGGCAGTTATTTTTCATCATAAATTTGAAAAGATACATCCTTTTGGAGATGGTAATGGACGGACAGGAAGAATGTTATTAAATTTAATTTTATTAAATAATAATTTACCTCCTTTAATTATTACTAAGAAAAACAAAAAATTTTATTTTGATTCACTTTCAATTGCAGATAAAAAAGAAGATTATTCATTTTTAATTTCTTTTTTATTAGATGAGTATGAAAAAGGTTATTGGCAACATTTTATTTCTTAATAAGGATTGTGTGTTTTTACCCTGGATAAACTTATTTTTTAAATGTCCAGAGTAAGATTGTAATTTTTGTCCTTTTTTTAAATTAACATTTAAAGATATATTTTAGATATCTTTTAGATATCTTTGAATATGTGTTGTTTTATAATTATATTATGGATGAATTTATAGTTAGATTAAAAGGTAAGCCAAAAGAATACCTTGATATTCTACTTAAGGAAGGATATTTTAATACCAAAAGTGAAATTGTAAGACATGGTATTTTAGCTCTTGCTAATAAATACAATGTAGAACAAGATTATGTTGTAGATAAAGATGAACTAATAAAAGTAGGTAAGGCTGTAAAAAGAGAATTAAGAGATATTCAAAAAAAAAAAGTAAATTATATACTGAAGATGAATTTTTAGAATTATTTCCACATTTAAAAAAAGTAAAATAGTGGTATTTATTGTATGATTATAAGTTAACTGAATCATTTAAAAAAGATTTTGAAAAATTAGATGTTTCTTTTCAAATTATTATTTTTAAAAAAATAAAATATATTCTTTCGAATGATATTTCAAGAAAGCATTTAAAATATGGTTATCCTTATTTTGTATTAAAACTTAACATTTCTTCTAGACTTGTTTGTATGATTAAAAATGGTGTTCTTCTTTATAATTTATTTTAAGAAAACTTATTGTTTTAAGTTTGTTAAAATTAATTATTTTATTTTTTTAATAACTTCTTCGAAAAATAATTTAATTAAATAACCTAAACAAGGAGATGAGATGTAATTTGTGACTTCTGATATTTTTATCCATTTAAAATTAATGTGTGCTGGGATTTTTAGTTCTTCAGAATCTGTGGTAACATAGTAATATTCAGTATATATTTTTTTAAATGTGTTTTCTGATTTTTCGTACCAGTGGTGGCAACCGCCCATTTTTTTTTCAATTATTTTTAAATTAGTAAGACCAGTTTCTAATTCAATTTCTTTTTTAATAACTTTAAGTGATTTTTTTATTTGTTTTTCTGATGGTTTTCCTTTTGGAAAACTCCAAAAACCACAACTGGTTTTATTGTCTTCAAGTAAGAGTATTTTTTTAATTTTAGGATTGTATATTATTTTTCCTTTTGCATAATTAAATTTTATTTTTAATAATTTATTTTTTATATATATGTCTTCAAGATTTGTTTTATTTAGAGTTAATTCAAATTTTAAAATTTGATTTAAAATTATATCTTTATTAATTTTATTGTAATTTTTAATTTTTGAAAGCATTTTTTGTGTATCTTTAATATCTACTTTTAATTGATTTAAAAGTCTTGCATATTTATCTAAATTGTAATACATTTTATATTTGTTATTTTGAAAATAATTTTCTAAAAACTCAATTCTTATTTTTGAAAAAACACTTGTAGTTTCAAATGAGAATTCAAAATAGGTTTTTGATTTAAGTAGGTTTAAAAGATCATCTTCAATTCTGTACCCATATATAAAAAAGCTATTAAGTATGAAATCATAAAGATAAGGGTAAAATAGATCTGTGGATATATTTTTTAAATTATTTTTATCTTGTGCATTTATTTTAAATTCAATTTCTATTTGGTATTTCTTACTTACATCTTCTTTAATTTTAGCTAAAGCATTAATATCTGTTTTTTTAAGTTCTTTATTTTTTGTAAAAACCATAACATTAAGGTCACTTTCTTTAGGAGTTACTTCTCCTCTTGCAAAAGAACCGTGAATATATACTGATTTTATAAATGGAAATTTTTTCTTATTAAAAATTGTTTTTAAATAGTTTGTTAATGTATAATATTCTTCTAGATTTTTATTTATAATATCCATATCTTCTCAATATTTAGATTGTTATTTATATATTTTCTAGTATGTTTTTTAAAGGTATTTATTTTAGTGGTTTTTATTAAAACAAATTTTTTGTGTACACATAAAAAGATGATCTGTTTATAAATATTATGTACTTTCATATTTTGAATACAAAAAAGAAACTTCTTTTTAAAAAAGAGATAATCATACAAGGATGGTACACAATGAACAAAAAATATTTAATTGCAGGTATACTGTTAGTAATAGCTGCATCTTTTCTCTTAGCTGTTCAAATGAATTTTTCAGCTAATAAAAACAATAGTGATTTTATTGCAAAAAAAGATAATACAGTAAACATGTATGTTTTTTCAAAAACAACTTCTTTTGATCAATCACTTTATTTTGCAAATCAAAACCAAATTAAAAAGTGTAAATCTAGTCCACGTTGTATTGGTAACACTTGTGGGATTTGTAATACAGCATCATATGGTGCATTTTCTGCAAAACTTGCAAAAGATATTAACTGGGTAACAAAAGGTGTTATTACGTCTGTTTAACTTACAAAACCAATAAAATCTGTTTCTTTATAATTAAATAGGATTAAAACTACATAACACATAGTTTTAATCTTTATTTTTAATATTTTAGTTCCCTTTATTAATATTTTCCTTCATTAATTATATTTGTGAAGTACATATGGATATAAATAACTCAAAAGAAATATTTGGAAAAGTAATGAAAGAAACAGGTAAATCTGAATCAGAACTACTTGATCTTCTTGAAAAAATAAAAGAAAAATACCAAGGTCTATTGTCTGAGGTTGGAGCAAACATAATGCTCGCTAAGCAATTTGGTATTAATTTAGAAGCAAGTCATCCTACTTCTGCTATTGTAAAAATAAATGATTTAGAAAACATAACTGATGCTTCACTTTATGCAAGAGTTAAATTTATACCAGCTCCTAGAGGTTATACTCAAAAAGATGGAACCAAAGGAAGAATACAAGCAATATATGTTTTTGATGAAACAGGTGAAATAAAAGTAAATCTTTGGAATGATCAAGCAGATTTAGTACATTCACTTAAACTTGATAAAAATTCAAAAATTTTAATAAAAGACACATATATTACAACTTATAATGATAAAAAAGAACTTTCTTTAAGACAGGGTGGAATGATTACAAAAGATCCCGTTGATTTTCCAGTAATTGTACCAAAGGAAGAAAATTTAGTTGATGTATCTAACATAAATCAAACTGAAAGTTTAATTGATGTTATTGGAAGAATAACAGTTATTTATAATAAAAATTCATTTAAAGATAAAGACGATAAAGATCGTTTTGTTTTAAACTTTGAAGTATCAGATGGAATTAAATCTTTAAAGTTTGTAGCATGGGATCCTTGGCCAGATTATATTTTAGAAAACTTTGGAAAAGGTGATTTAATTAAAATGTCTGATTTAAGAGTTAAAGAAGGCCTTTATGATTTAGATATTAATCTAAATTGGTTTTCAACAGTTATTAAAGACCCAGTTACTACTAAAAAAATACCATCCTTAACTGAAATTTTAGCACTAACTAAATCTTTAGAAGAAGGAAAGATTGAATCTTTAGAAGATGGACGTAATTATTCTTTAGATGGTTTAATTGTTTCAATTAATAGAAATAATTTAAGATATTTTAAATGTAAAGATTGTAATGAAAAAGTACAAATAATTAATGGCGACTTCATTTGTGAAAAATGTAGTAAAATTGTTGATGTTTCAGTTAATTTATTTGGAAGTGTAGATATTGATGATGGTACAGGAATTTTAAAGGTTGTTTTCTTTTCTGAGCTTGCTGAAAATGTATATAAGTTAAAGAAAGAAAATTTAAAGAAAGAACTAACCGAAGAAGACAAATTAACAATATTTGATAAACTTGAAAATGAACTTCTAGGTAAAAAAGTTAAAATTTCAGGAAGAGCAAAACTCAATAGTTTTTCTTCAAGAATTGAATTTTTAGCTGATAGCTTTGAAGTTTTATAAAAAGATTAAATATGCGTAAGTTTAGTGATTTGTTTCATCTTAGAAAAAAGAAGCCTCGTAAGTCAACTAAATGGAGTTTAACTTCAGATAAACCTTTAGGTATTAAAGATAAGTTAAAGCAAGTTATTGGTAAAAGACGACAATTAATTTATTCTGCTGAAGCTAAAAAGAATATTTCAGAAAACAAACATTTAATTAAAATTTTTCTAGAATTATTTAAATCCAATTCAATTGAAGCTAAAACTATTACTTTAAAGTCTGGAAAAAAAGTTTTAATTTCTTTAAAAGAAATAAAGGATTCCATATCTAATTCTTATCATACTAATAACTTTTATTTATTTAGTATAAAATCTAAATCTGAAACTAAAAAGTATTTTGTTAAATTTGTAAAGGATTCTTTAGATATTAAGAAAGGGTTTAATGGTATTAATGAGATTACTGCACTTGATATAATTAAAAAGATTGGTTTTAATGTTGTTCCTGCTCATTTTTCATATGTGGATTATAATGCAAATAAATCTTTTATTTTTTATGAGTTTCAAGATAAATTAATTGATGCTGAAAAAGCCTATAAGAAAAAAATCATTGATGGTGATGATGTTTTAAAAATAAAACAAAAATTAAAAAGAGCAGAATTAAAAATTAATAAAGAATTAAGTACTTATCAAGGTTTAAAAGTACATCCTAAAAATAAAATATATAATGTTTATCCAAATAAATTTAAAGATTTTTCTGCACTCCCTGTTTTTATTGATCCTAAAACTAAAAAACTATATATTTATGATCCTTTATTGTCAAGTTATAAAATGTCTGGTTTTTAAGATTTATTTAAAAAGTATTTGTATCTTAGATATATATTGTTTAGCTTTTTTTTATATTAAAAAATTAATTTTTTTATAAATATCAAGAGCTTATTATTTTAAAGAAAACTGTGATATTTTATGATTGAATTTTTAAAACCAACTTCTACTGATTTATTAGAATTAAAACAACCAGAAAAGAACATATGGATAAACCTAGTTCATCCTGATGAAAAAGAGGTTGTTGAACTTTCAAAAATACTTGATCTTAAGGTTCAAGATTTTGAAGATTTAAAACTAGATATTGAATCTATTTCTGATGATGATGAAATTCCTATTTATGAAAAAAAGGATAATGGTTTTATCTTTATGATTATTAAAACTCCTCAAGATTCAACAGGGTCTTTAAATCAAGACTATGTAACTGTTCCTTTAGGTATTATTATTACAAAAGACTATGTTGTTACTATTGTTTCTAAGAAAAACACAGTTATTAATAGAATGAAACAAAAAACATTTGCTTTTGATAGAATTTATTTTACATTAAGACTTCTTTTAGTAACTTCAAGATCCTATCTTTATTTCTTAAAAGAAGTTAATAGACGTTTAAAGAAAATAGAACATTCATTAGAACTTGATCAAAACAATAAAGAAATTGCTGATCTTTTAGATATTCAAAAATCCTTAGTTTATTTTAATACTTCAATTATTAACAATCAAATTCTTTTTGAAAAGATCTTTAGAACACCTATGTTTATAAAAAGTAAGAAAAATAAAGAAATTATTGATGATTTGTTAGATGAAAATAGACAAGCTATGCAAACAACTCAAATTTATTCTGATAATATTACACACACATTAACTGTGGTGTCATCAATCATTTCAAACAACTTGAACCGGATTGTTAAATTTTTAACCTCAGTATCAATTGTTATTGCAATACCGACTTTAGTTGCAAGTCTTTATGGTATGAACGTGCCTCTTCCTTTACAAACTAACCCCCAAGCATTTATTTTAGTACTTACAATCTCTGTGATTGTGTCTGTATTGATTGGTGTGTTCTTATGGAAAAGAAAGTTATTTTAAAATAAAAAGGAATAAACTAATTTTAGTTTATTCTAATATTCTTTCAACTTGTTCTTTATTATTTATTATTTCTAGTACCCCTTTACTTAAACTTCTTGGACTAAAGTTAGGGTATACTGATTTTAATCTTTGAATGTCTGTTCTTTTCTCAAAAGTACCATCTGGTTTAGATGCATCCCATTTAATTTCTCCAGACCAACCAATTTCTTTTCTAATTATTTCTGCAATTTCTTTTATTGAATAATCAAAACCTGTGCCTATGTTTATTATTTGTTCTGAAGAATAATTATTCATTAAATACACTAATGCATCTGCACAATCATCACTGTATAATGCTTCACGTCTAGGTGTACCTGTTCCCCATAGCATTACTTCGTTACCTTTTTCTTTTGCAAGTAATATTTTTTTAATTAATCCTGGAATCATATGCCCATTTTCAAGATCATATGTGTCATTAAATCCATAAAGGTTAGTTGGCATAGCACAAATTGTATCAATATTATATTGTTTTCTATATAATTGGCATGCAACTATTCCAGTTCCTTTAGCAACTGCATATCCTTTGTTTGTTTCTTCAAGTTTACCTGCCATGAATCTATCTTCGTTTATTGGTTGAGGATTTTCTCTAGGGTATATACATGTAGACCCAGTGAATAATACTTTTGCTTTAGGGCAATTATTTTTAGTCGCTTCTAATAAATTTAAAATCATTGTTGTATTTTGATATAAAAAATCAGCTGGTCTTTGACTATTTCCTTGTATTCCTCCAACAAGACCTGCAACCATGAAAATATACTCTGGGGTTTCTTTTTTTAAATATTCTTCAATTTCTGATTTTTCTAATAAATTAAGTTCCTTACTTCTTGGTTTTAGAATATTATTGTGTCCTTGTTTTGTTAATGTTCTATATACTGCACTTCCAAGTAATCCATTCCCACCTAAAAGTAATATTTTTGATTCTGTTTTCATTATTTATCACCTAGTATAATATTTTGTCATTATTTTTAATTAAATCATAATCAGATTTAACCATTAGCTTTACTAACTCTTCAAATTTAGTTTTTGCACTCCAACCTAATTTTTCTTTAGCTTTAGATGCATCTCCTAAAAGTATTTCAACTTCAGTTGGTCTGAAGAATCTTTCATTTATTTTAATTATTGTTTTTCCTGTGTTTGAATCAATTCCTATTTCATTAACTCCAGTTCCTTTCCAGGTAATTTCAATATCTAATTCTTTACAAGAAAGTTCAATAAATTCTCTAATAGAGTGGGTTTCTCCAGTTGCAATTACAAAGTCATCTGGTTTTTCTTGTTGGAGCATAAGATGCATTGCTTCAACATATTCTTTTGCATATCCCCAATCTCTTTTTGCATCTAAATTTCCTAATTCTAGGTTTTCTTGTAATCCTAATTTTATTTTAACAAGCCCTATTGTTATTTTTCTAGTTACAAAATTAAATCCTCTTCTTTCTCCTTCGTGATTGAATAGAATTCCATTACAAGCATACATGTCATATGCTTCTCTATAGTTTTTAACCATCCAAAAACTATATAATTTAGCAACACCATATGGACTTCTAGGGTAGAAGGGTGTGTTTTCAGTTTGAGGTGTTTCTAAAACTTTTCCAAATAATTCTGAGGTTGATGCTTGATAAAATTTAGTTTGTTTTTCAAGACCTAATACTCTTATTCCTTCAAGTAACCTTAAGGTTCCAATTGCATCTATTTGTGCTGTAATTTCTGGAATTTCAAAAGAAACTCTTACATGGCTTTGTGCTGCAAGATTATAAACTTCGTCTGGTTGTATTAGTTTTAAAAGATTTAGGATAGATGTAGTATCTGTTAAATCTCCATAGTGTAAAAATAGTTTTTTATCTAATATTTCTTTATTATTATACAGATGATCAAGTCTCCATGTGTTAATTACACTTGCTCTTCTAATTAGTCCGTGGACAATATATCCTTTTTCTAAAAGCAATTCAGTTAAATGAGATCCATCTTGTCCTGTTATTCCAGTTATCAATGCTGTTTTCATATATTATATGTTAATTAGATATTTTTTTATAACTATTTATTTTCATTTAATTTTATTTAGATATGTTTTTATATATTTTAATATATATATATAATATGCAAAAGTTACTTTTTTCAAAAGAAAATCCTTTAAAATTAATTAATACTAATAAGAAAGTTATTTTTAATTTTTTAAACGTTGAAAGTCTTTGGCATTTTAAAAACACTAAATATTATAACTCTCTTATTTTAAACAAAAATAATATTAATTTTCCTGATGGTAAGTTTGTTTCTAATAAATTAAAAGTACCTCAGCAAAGAGGCCCTTCATTTACTAAAAATTATTTAAAATCTCTTGAAGCTAAATCTAAAAAGCATTTTGTAATTGGAAATTGTACTGGTAAAGAATTATCTGTTGTTACAAATATACCCTTAAAGAATATTAAAGTATATTCTCCTTCCTTTATTAATAAAATTATTTTTTCAGACGTAGAAAAAAATAAAATTGCATCTTTATTGGCTTTATTTAAACCTGATTTTGTGTGGGTTGCTATTGGTGCACCTAAGCAAGAAATTTTATCTAATCAATTATATTTAAAATATGCATGTAATTATATAAATATAGGCGCTGCAATTGATTTTTTAACTAATAAAAAATTAGAGGCTCCTAAGTTTTTTAGAATTTTATATTTAGAATGGTTTTATAGGTTAATTACAGATTTTAAAAGATCTAGAAAAAAAGTTTTTAGAAGTATAGTTGGTTTGAGATATTTAAAATATATTTCAGTTAAATAAATAATAAATTGAATGTTATGATTATAAAAAAAAGAGTATTATTTTTAGTTAGATTACCTCCTCCTATGCATGGGGCTGCAAAAATGAATTCTTTGTATTTAAATAGTAAAATTTTAAAAAATGAATTTAATATTCATCATATTAAATTAAACTCTTATTCTTCATTAGTGAATAATATTTTTAAATATTTTTTAGTATTATTTGGTTTTTTCAAAGTTTTGTTATTATTATTATTTAAACTAATTTTTTTTAAACCTAAATTAGTTTATTTTGAAATTGCACCTAAAGGAGGTGCATTTTATAGAGATAGTATTTATTTATGGATTTGTAAATTATTTTTTAAGAAAGTTGTTTGTCAATTTCATGCAAAAGGGGTTTATTCAGAATTAAGTTTAAAATTTAAAATTAAATATTATAAATCAGTTTTTAAAAATGTTAAAGTTATATTGTTATCTGAAAGTTTATACTCTGATGTTTCTTTAGTTATACCTAAATCAAATATTTTTTATTTGCCAAATGGTATTAAAGATGAGCTTACAGATATTGGTTTTAAGAAGTTATGTTCTATTAAAAAAGATTCAAAAATATTAAATTTATTATACTTATCAAATATGATCGAAACAAAAGGGTCTTTAGATGTATTAAAAATATGTGATTTATTAAAAAATAAGGGTATTAAATTTAAATGTAATTTTGTAGGTAATTGGGATTCAGATGTTTTTAAAGAAAAATGGTTTTTAACACTTAAAAAATATAATTTAACTGAAAATTGTTTTTATTTAGGTCCTAAGTATGGTTCTGAAAAAAATCAATTATTAAGTAATGTTGATTATTTGGTTTTCCCTACTAAATATCCAATGGAATGTTATCCACTTGTAATTTTAGAGGCTTTTATGTTTGGGGTGCCTGTCTTGTCTTATAATAATGGTGCAATTAAAGATATAATTAACCAAAACTATTTAGGCTTTGCGTCTTTAAATAATAATTATATTGATTTATATAAATATATAATAAATAATAAATTTACTTTGTCTCAAAAGATAAAAATTAGAAATATATTTATACAGAATCATTTATTAATTAAATATGAAATAACTTTAAAAAATATATTTTTAAGTGTGATTAAATGAGTTTTAAAAAAATTATAACTTCAATTAAAATTTTAAGAGATATTGTTGTATTCTGTTATAGATTAAAAATAGTTTTTAACAATATTATTAATAATCTATATTTATCTTTTAAATGGTTATTTATATCTCGAGAAACAACTAATTTTACTTATGATTTAACTAAGCTTAACAAAATTTATTTAGCTCAAACAATTTCTCATATAGTTGACAAATCTTTTGATGAAATTTATAATTACATTTTAGAGGTTGAAAATGATAATTCTTTAAAAAAACATATTATAACTGAAACTAAAAAAAGTGATCAAAGATTTAAATCTAATAAAACCGTCTATTTTGGAAGAAGAATAGGTTGGTATGCTATAGTACGGGCTATTAAACCAAAGGTTATTGTAGAAACTGGTGTTGATAAAGGTCTAGGTGCTTGTATATTAACTGCTGCATTAATAAAAAATAATTCTGAAGGTTATAAAGGTTATTATTACGGAACGGATATTAATCCAAAAGCAGGTTTTTTACTTAAAAATAAGTATAAAAATTTTGGAGAAATTTTATATGGTGATTCTATTAAGTCTTTAAAACATTTGTCTAAAAAAATTGATTTATTTATTAATGATAGTAATCATTCTGCAGATTACGAATATAATGAATATAAAGTCATTTTAAATAAACTTTCTAAAAATTCGATTATATTAGGTGATAATGCTCATTATAATTCTAAATTATTTTCTTTTTCAAAAAAATATAATAGATCTTTTTTATTTTTTTCTGAAGATCCTAAAAATCATTTTAAAAATGGAGCAGGAATTGGTTTTTCATATATTATAAATAAATAGTGATGTAAATGGATGTAAAAAAGTTATATAATAATATTGTAATTAAAAAGGATAGTTCTTTTTTAAAGTTTAATTTAAATAGTTGGCCTAAAACTAGATATGAAGCAGCAGTTAAATTTATAAATATTAAACCTACTTCAAAGGTATTAGATGTTGGTTTTGGGAATGGAGATTTACTTAATTTTATTTTTCAAAAAACAAAATATACTTATGGTGTAGAAGTTTCTAAAAAAAAATTAATGTATGTGAATAATTTATTACCATTAAAAGCTAATTTATCTTTACAAGATATTAGTAATAAAACAAATTTTAAAAATGATTTTTTTAATATTATTTTTTTAACTGATGTTTTTGAACATATTATAGATAGATATTCTGTAATGAATGAATTAAAAAGAATATTAAAAAAAGATGGAATTATAGTTATTATTACACCTAATATCGCTAAATTAAAATCCAGAATAAGATTATTATTTGGAATTTATCCTTTTACCTCAGAAGATAGAGTTTCAGAGAAAAAAAAGTTCATTTATGATGGTGGACATATTCAATGGTATACTTTTAAAACCATCTCTAGTTTAGCAAAACAATTTGATTTAAATATTGAAAAAAGATTTGGATATGGGTTATTTGGACAGCTACATAACATTTATCCTTCTTTATTGTCAGGTTCTATAGCTATTATTTTAAAAAAATAAATTTTGATATATATGACTTATAATATACCTATTTTGTTTTTAGTTTTTAATAGACCAAAAGAAACTAAAAAATCTTTGCAAGAAATAAAAAAAATAAAGCCTACTAAATTATATGTTGTTGCAGACGGGCCAAGAAAAAATAATTTAAATGACGATTTAAATTGTAAATTAGTGAGACAAATTATAAATGATGGTGTTGATTGGGATTGTGAAGTTAAAACTATTTTTAGAAATAAAAATTTAGGTTGTAGAAATTCAATTTCTTTAGGAATTACTTGGTTTTTTAAAAAAGAAGAGATGGGAGTCATTTTAGAAGATGACTGTATACCTAATAACACTTTTTTTACATTCTGTGAAATGATGTTATTAAAATATAGACTCAATAGTCCAGTTATGCATGTTTCTGGCAATTCATTTATAGATGATAGTATTAGAAATAATTATTTAGATGGAGATTATTTTTTTTCTAAATTTCCACATATTACTGGATGGGCTACTTGGAGAAGAGCTTGGGATTTATATGATGCGGATTTAATTGATTATAATAAAAAAAGTGCTAATGTAATATCAAAAAACAACACTCAAATTTTAGAAAAATTTTATTGGAAATTTATTTTTAATTCAGTTTATTCTAAAAAAATTAATTCTTGGGGTTATATTTGGTTATATAGTATTTGGCAAAATAATGGGTTGTCTATCCAGCCAAAATATAATCTAGTGAAAAATATAGGTTTCGGTGAAAATGCACTTCATACTAAAAATAGTATTAATGGTTTGTTAAAAAATTATGATTATCGTTTAAAAAAACATCCTAAATTAATTAAATCTAATAAATTAATAGATGATTTTATTTCTAAAACTTATTATAACATATCTATAAAAGGTTTATTTTTAAAAGTTATAACTAATTTTAAATTTTTATTTAAAAAATAATCTTTTTAATTATTCTTTTTTAAAAATATAGTATTTTAATTGAACTTCAATTTCTTGAAGTATATCTTTAATGAGTATAATTGGTTTTAAATATATTTCATTAGTAAATCTTTTTGATTCTATTAAATCATATAATTTATTTTTTATAAAATTTATTTTTTTAAATATGTTATTAGTTTTGGGTGGCGAGATGATATTTGTTGAAGTATAATACCCATATATACTTCCTTGATGCACTAGTGGTTTATTAATCCAATATATTTTTAATTTATTTTTTTTGCAAACGTATTTAAATTCCTCATCCATAGGGATAGTAAACTGATATGTTTGTTTTAAAATTGTATTCAAACATTTTTTATTTATTAAATATGCTCCTGTTCCCCAAGATCCTCTTTTATTTTTAAATAACCCTTTTTTTTTAAAGGTTCTATATTTATTGTCATTTAGTAAATCTAGAAAACAAACATCTCAATCCAATCTGTTTAATTTTAAAATACATTCTTTTATTTTTTTTAAAAAGTTTGGTTCTATTATTACATCATCTTCCAAAATTAATGCATAGTTATAATTTGATTGGTATATTTTCATCCATATTTTGTAATGATTTAAATTTAGATTTATACTTGCTTTTGATAAATTATAAAATGGGGTATTCTTTTTGTTTAAGTATTTAAATTTATTTAACCATATTTGTTTATTTGGTATGTATCTTTTTTTAATTGTGTCTTGAGTATGTTCATTTTTGTTTTGAATAATAAAATTAACCTTTTGTTTAATTGATTTAAATGTTTTGTTTAAATAATTGTATCTTTCAACTAAGGGTTTGTAATTAATAATATATATTTCAACCATATTTTTCAAAATTATTTTTATTTTTTTAATTGTTATTTAAAGTATAATCCTAATAGTTTTTATATTTATTGGAGTTATATTATTTCATGAGGATTGTTAAAATTACAAGTGGGTTAGGAAATCAGTTGTTTCAATATGCATTTGCAAGAGTTGTGTCTATAGAAACTAATGAAAAAGTAATGTTAGATATTAGTAATTATAAATTTTATAGTGATAGATTATTTTCATTAAATTTATTTAATTTATTTGAATTTAAATATATAAATTCGTATTTTTATTTTATTTTATTCATTTTTATTTATAAGCTTAATAAATTTTGGCCTTATTTATTTAAAAATATTTATTTTGAAAAATATCCTTGTAATTATAATTCAAAATTGCCTTCTAATAAGTTTTATTTTCAAGGTTATTTTCAATCAGAAAAATATTTTAATAAATATAGACCTTTACTTTTAAATGAAATTACTTTAAAAAAACCATTAAATTCAAAATATATTTCAATATTAAATAATAATAATAACACAGTTTCTATTCATGTTAGAAGAGGTGATTATTTAAATGAATTAAATAAATCTATCTTTATTACTTTTTCTTCTGATTATTATTTTGATGCAATTAAATTAATAGTTAAAAAAGTTAAAAATCCATTCTTTTTAATTTTTTCTGATGATATTGTGTGGTGTAAAAAAAATTTAAATATTGATTATCCTCATCTTTTTATAAATTCTTCTTCGCCAGAACAAGACTTAATTTTAATGAGTAAATGCAAACACAATATTATTTCTAATAGTTCATTTAGTTGGTGGGGTGCTTGGTTAAATAAAAGTAGAAATAAAATTGTAATTGCTCCTAAAAAATGGATGAATAAAAATTTAATTTATTATAAAGATATTTGTCCAAATTATTGGGTTAGAATTTAATTTTTAGTAAACCAGAAAAGGCCTGTTCCATAATTCCTATTTTTGGTTCTATATTTATCCTGGAGTTTTCCATTATAAATATATTTTTCTTCTACTAATTTGCAATTATGAAATTTTGTTAATATATATTCTTTTGTAAATGCTCTGTGTGCATTAAAATAAATAGTGTTTTCATTATGCACAGGGACACTTATAAATATATTTCCTTTTTTTGATGTTACTCTTATAATTTCTTTAATTGCTTTTTCACTCCCTAATTCATCTAATTTATCTCCATATCTTCCTAATCCAATATGTTCTATGACACAAAGACTAGAAATTGATTTTATGGAATTATTTTTAAATGGAAGAGTTGTAATATCTCCTTTTATGAAATTTAAATTTTTTAATTTTATTGGTAATGGTCTTATATCAACCATATATGTTTTTGTGAATTGAGATATTATGCCAATTGTTTTTGCATTACTACCGACATCGTAATGTTCTTTTGGATTAAGTTCAAATATTTTTTTTGCAGCCCATGTATCTTGATAAAAATAGTCTATGGCCAAAGGAGTTTCTTTAGTATTATCATTTATACAAGGAAAAAGGTATTTTATTTTAAACTCTTTATTTTTTTTAGTTAATATTAAATCTTTTAAATATTTACTATTTTTTTTTAAATAAGTAATTATTTTAAATTTAAAATTTTCTTTTATTGACAGATATATAAAATATGTGGATAATAATATTTTTGAGTTTTCAATTTTTGATTTAATTTTATATTTTATTTTCATTTCGTATCTTTCCTATAATTATTTAAATATATTTTCTGGGTTAAATTTTTGATATGAATCTTTGCCACAAGTTATTTTTTCGTTATAAAAATCAACCGATTCTTTAGCAAATAATAGTTGTTTATTTTTTTCCCCATTGATGTTTGAGTATTGTGCACTCTATAATGAAATAAAATATATTTTATGTTAAATAATTTTTTCCCATCTGCTAATAATTGTAAAAAAAATCATAATCTTGCGCGTAAAAAATTTCCTATCTATACCTAATTTTTGTATTGCTTCTAAACATTATACTAGGGTGGTAAATTCTATTTTGTCCATTTGCTATGTCTTTTTGTATTTTTTGGAATTAATTTATATAAATAAGGGTTATTTACTTTTGAATATACTTTATATTGTTCTTCTTTATTCATATGTGTTTCAAACCCTAAATAATTAGTTATTTCTTAATATTTTTGAATAAAACCATTTATATGCTTTTCTAATAGTAAATATATCGTAATCAGGTAATATTAATTACAAATAAAATTGTTTAATAAATTTTAAAAAAATATTTTTAACGAACAACACAGAATCATAATGCTATTTATTTAGTGTTTTAAATTGTCCTCACAAAAAAACTATTTTTTAATTTTTATAAGTTTTATTTTTTAAAGATTGAAAGTCTTTGTAGTTTTTATTACACTAAATAAAAAATATATAAAAGAGTGAAAAAAATATGAATGGTACTGTTAAATTTTACAACATCAACAAAAACTTTGGTTTCATAACTGGAGAAGACGGAAAGGACTACTTTGTTCACGGTTCAGGAATTGCTGACAATGAAACACTTAGAGATGCTATGCCAGTTTCTTTTGATGTAACTGAAGATGAAAAAGGTCAAAAAGCAATTAACGTAAGAAAAGCTTAATTGTTATAATTGATTAATTTGCGTTTATACTGAATAATAAAAATTTAATTTTTATTATTTTTTATCTTATTTTTTAATATTTATGCTTAGTTTTTAAGTTCTAATTTTACTACTTTTTTTAGCAAAAGATTATATTTATATACTTTTCTAATCTATAATTACATTATATATATATGGTAATAACTATAAAATTAAAGATAAAAAAAACAAAAAGTAATTGAAAATATTTTTAAAAAATAAATTCAGTTAATGCCTAATTTAATGACATTGAACACATTCCTTACAGAAAAACTATTTTTTAATATATTTATTTATTTCGCGAATTAACTATCTTTGTAGTTTTTATTATATTATATAAAAAAACAAAAAAAATATAAAAAAGAGAGAAAAATATATGAATGGTACTGTGAAGTTTTATAACTTTAAAAAAAATTTTGGTTTTATAACTGGAGAAGATGATAAGGATTATTTTGTACATAGTTCAGGTATCGCAGATGATCAAATGATTAAAGATGGTATGCCAGTTTCTTTTGATGTAACAGAAGATGATAAAGGCCAAAAAGCAATTAATGTTACAAAAATATAAATTTTTAATTAACATTTAAAAAAAATTATTTGTTTTTTGCAAAAAAACACCTTATACCCAAATTAGTCTTTTTTTAATTAAAAGGGCTAATTTCTTTCTATTTTTATAATTTTATAGTTATTTATTGCTTTTTAAAATCAAGTTTATGTACTAAATACTAGTTAACTTAACTAGATTAACCATTAATTGTTAGTTTTGTGTTTCTTTTTTCAAAATATCTTTGTTTTCTAAACTAAATCTAATTATAATCATTTTTCTTTATAATTACTTTATATTCTGCTTTTTTAAATAGTTATCTAACATCAATAAAGAGGTTTAAAACGTGATAAGTTAAAAAAACAACAAAACACTGCCCTTTAAAAAAAATAAAGAGTAAATTTTGTGAATTTTTTTTACGGCCACGACCTCTCCCTTCCAATTAATTAATAACCACTTTAAACTTAAGATTATTTTAATTAAATAAACAATTAAAAAAGTGAATAATAAATGGTAGATATAGACCTTGAAAGTGAACTTGAAAATTTTGATATTAAAGAATCAAAAAGTATATTGGTTGACGAATATATTGATATTTTAGTTGATTTCTTTGATGAGGTTTATAAAAAAGAAATAGAAAGGCTAGCATCTAATTACCCAACTGAAAAAAGCCTAGATATTGATTATAAAAAATTAGAAGATTTTGATTTAAATCTAGCAGAACGACTTATAGCGTCTCCAAATATTATTTTTGAATCAGCTAACGCTGCTATCAAAAAAATAGATTTAGGAACACTTGATAGTGAAATTGAAGAAAAATTTGCACCTATTGTAAGATTTTTTAACCTACCTGAAGAATATAGAGTAGCCATAAGAGAAGTTGGTTCTGATCATTTAGCTGATTTAATATCAGTTGAAGGAACAATAAGAGTTATTACTGAAAAATTAGAAAAATTAACCGTAGCCTATTATGTTTGTAGAAAATGTTCTTCTCCCATAATATTAATGCAAAAATCACAAACTTTAGCAAAACCAATTATGTGTGGTGAATGTAAATCAAGAGATTTTGATCTTGATTTAGATCAATCTAAATTTATTGATTATCAAAAAATACAAATTCAAGAACCTCTTGAAAGTTTAAAAGGTTCAGAACAAGCAAGTAACATTGATGTTTATTTATCTGATGATTTAGTTAATAAATGTTCAGCTGGTGACAAAATAATAGTTACTGGTATTTTAAAATTAAGACCTCCTAAGGGAGACACTAATATTTATTCAAGATATTTAGTAGCAAACCATGTTGAAAGAATAGATCTAGAATATGAAGAGTTAAAAATATCTGTTGAAGAAGAACTTGAAATAAAAGCTCTTTCAAAAAAAGAAGATATATATGATCTTTTATCAAAATCTGTTGCTCCAAATATTTTTGGACACGAAGTTGTAAAAGAAGCAGTTACTTTACAAATGTTTGGTGGTGTTAAAAAGGAAATTGCAAGACAAAAGTTTAGAGGAAATATTCATGTTCTTTTAGTTGGTGATCCTTCTACTGGTAAATCTAAAATTTTAGAATATGCTAATCTTTTAGCTCCAAAAAGTATTTATGTTGCTGGAAAAACAGTTTCTGGTGCTGGTCTTACAGTTTCTGCTGTTAAGGATGAATATGGTGAAGGTGGTTGGACATTAAAAGCAGGTGCTATCATTTTAGCAAGTGGTGGTATAGCAATGATTGATGAGTTTGATAAAATTGGTGCAGATGATAGGTCTTCTCTTCACGAAGCAATGGCACAGTCAACTGTGTCTGTTTCAAAGGCTGGTCTTTATAGTAAATTTAGAGCTGATACTTCTGTTCTTGCTGCAGCTAACCCAAAATACAATAGATTCGATCCTTATAAAAATCCACTTGAACAAATAGATCTTCCTTTTTCTTTATTATCAAGATTTGATCTTTATTTTGTAATTCCTGATATTTTAGATAAAAAACTTGACACAGATATTGCAAAACACGTTTTAAGAACACAAGCTCTTGCTGAAAAACTTTCTGGTAGAGATAAAACAATATCTAAAGAAGAGCTTAGTAGTATTGAAAAAGAAATATTTCCTGCAATTGATCCTAATATTTTTAAAAAGTTTGTAGCTTTTGCAAGACAGAATATAAGACCTGTGTTATCTCAAGAAGCATCTGATATTATTTTAAAATTTTATGTTGATCTTAGAGATATGGGTCGTAAATCTAAAAGTTTTACTGCAACACCAAGACAGCTTGAAGGTTTAATAAGATTATCTGAAGCAAGTGCAAAAATAAAACTTAAAACAAAAATTGATTCAAGCGATGCTGAAAGAGCAATTAGAATTTTTAAAACTTCTCTTGAGCAAGTTGCAATGGATAAAGAAACTGGTAAAATTGACATTGATATTTTACAGACAGGTCAATCTCAAAGTGAGAGAAACTTTATTAAAATAGTTTTAAAATATTTAAAAGATTTATCTTTAAAAGATTCAATTTCAACAAAAGATTTTATTGAGTTTACAACAAAAGAAGGTCATGATAAAGATAAAGTTTTAGAAGCAATTTCAAAACTTAAAAAGATTGGTGATATTTACGAACCTAGAACTGGTCTTTTAAAAGCAACTGAGCCTGATGCCTTTTAGTTTTTATTCTTTTTCTTTTTTCTTTTTCTTTAAAATAAATTATTTATTTCTTGGATAATTACCCTTCCTAAAGTGATATATAAGTTATAAATATATTATATATACTTTAAAGGTGTTTTTTTATGAATCAAAATAAAAGTATGTCTGTATTTGGAAATAAAAATATTAGAAAAATTTGGTATAATGATGAATAGTGGTTTTCAGTAGTTGATGTAATTTATGCATTAACCGATTCTTTAACACCAAGACGATATTGGTCTGATTTAAAAATAAAAATTAAAAATGAGTCTGAACTTGAGTTGTACGATAATATCGTACAACTTAAATTAAAATCATCTGATGGAAAATTATATGCAACTGATTGTTCTAATACAGAGGGGTTATTTAGAATTATCCAATCAATTCCATCTAAAAAAGCAGAATCTTTTAAATTATGGTTAGCAAAAGTTGGTTATGAAAGAGTACAAGAAATTGAAGATCCTGAATTAGCTCAAAAGAGAATGAAAGAAACATATAGAGCAAAAGGATATTCTAATAATTGGATTGAAAAAAGAGTTAGAGGAATTGCAATTAGAGATGAACTTACTGATGAATGGAAAAATAGATCTATATCTAAATCAAAAGATTTTTCAATTCTTACAGCCCAAATATCAAAAGCAACTTTTAATATGACTCCAATTGAATATAAAAAATTTAAAGGTTTAAAAAAAGAAAATTTAAGAGATCATATGACTGATTTGGAATTAATATTTTCTATGCTTGGAGAAAGAGTTACAACTGAAATAACTAGAAACGAAAATAAGCAAGAATTTGATGAATGTAGTGACGCAGAAAAAAGAGGTGTAAAGTTGCTGGTAATGCAAGAAAAGAAACTGAAAATGAAATTGGTTCATCAGTAACCACTAAAGATAATTATTTAGTTAAACCTAAAAAAAATAAAAAATTTAAATCTTAAATTTAATTAATAAAATTATTCTTATTGTTTAATTTATGTTTTTTAATATGTCTAATATATCTTTATTTTTCAGGTTATTTTTATAATTTTAATTTTTACTCTTAATTTATAAATGTTTTGTTGTTATATATAAATATAATTTATTATTTTAGATGAGGAATTAATTTGGAAAAAAGATATAAAGCTCAAGTTTCTGTAGAAATGTTAGTAATGGTTGGAATTGTTGTTTTAGGCGGTATTCTGTTTGCAACTTTTTATTTATCTTCTGTTAATAAAAATATAGATAAAACAACTAACCTTGATGTGGATTTCACTAATTTAATTGGTGATGAAAACATGGGATCATTTCCAAGTTTAGATTCAAATAATGGTAACACACCTGGTGATGGTTTTTGTGGTGATGGTATTGTTGATTCTTTTTTATTAGAACAATGTGAACTACCTGGTTCAACTGCTTTTTGTAATAGTTTATCTCCATCTTTTACTGGTGGAAATGCTACATGTACTGGATCATGTATTTGGGATTTATCTTCTTGTATTGGTTCTTCAACTTGTGGTGATGGTATTTTTAATGCTTTCACAGAAGTTTGTGATTATGATAATTCTGCTGGTAGTTATCTTTATAATTCAAGTTATGATTGTTCAACAAATCCTGATTATCTTTCAGGTGTTGTAGGTCCTTATATTAATGGTGGAGCAATAACTTGTAGTTCTTGTAATGTTGATTACACTGGTTGTGATTATAATCCTGGTAATTTACAAGATTATATTTTAATGTTAGAACCAACAATTGCATCTGCAAATATTGATATATCTCGTTCTACAAATTTAAGTATTGATTTTAATGGATCTACTTGGGTTGATGTAAATGTTTCTGTATTAGTAGATGGTCCTATGGGTCCAGTTAATTCAGATAAATGTGAATATGATAATGTTATAATTCCTGCAAATCCACAAGGTAGTTTTGTACATAGATTTTTAAGTACAACCTCAACTGAAGAATTTATTAAAGATGTAAGTTGTTCTGAAAATGGAGTTTATACTTTTAGTTTTAAAGGAATTGATAATAATGGTAATACTGATCAAAAAGACTTAATTTTTACTGTTCCTCAAGAAGCACCTCCTTTATTTGCATTATGTAAGAATCAAACAAACACAGAAGGAACTATTAGTAATTGGTGTATTAATTATTTATCTGATACACAAACAAATGCAGAAGGAACAGTTACTTTCTTTATTAATCAACCTGATAATTTAGAATATAGTAGTTTAGATCCTATTTGTCAAATTACTAATGATGGAAGTATTTGTTTTTCATTAGGTTTTACATAAAAGCTGTTTTTTTAGCTTTTATCTCTATTTATTTTAATTAGTTAAGTAGTTAACTTTTTAAATGTTAAAGTATAATAA
>CAZQEL010000002.1:38411-64995 GCA_964591795.1 uncultured archaeon
GTGTGACTGTGCATAAGCATATTAATGCAGATTAGTTCAAATTAAAAAGGTTTTATATAAAAGTTATTTTTTAACTTTTATTTCTATTTATTTTAATTAGTTAAGTAGTTAACTTTTTAAATGTTAAAGTATAATAAATATATATGATATATAAAAAACTATTCTTAGTTTTAATTATTATTGTAGGACTTTTGTTTTCTTTATTTGTTTATTCGCAAGCATCTTTAAAAACAAATATTATTTCTATATCTCCAATATATGACAAACCCAAAATTCCTATTTTTAAAACTCCTCCTGTACTTGAAAATTATTGTTCAGGATCTATTTGTCTTCCTCCTGGTGAAACACCAGTTTCTTTAAATTTTAATAGATTATCAAAATTAAGTGCACGAGAATTTGAAACAACCACTATTGAGAATAAAATTGGTACTGCTTCAGTTGTTGGTACTTATGATATTCCAGTTCTTATGGTTGAATTTCCAGATTTACAAGAACCTTCAAATTATACTCAATCAATTTATGATGATGTTTTTAATTCTAGTAATTATTTATCTGGAGAAGGTATAAGTGTAAAGGAATTTTATAAACACAATTCTTATGATCAACTAGCAGTTTCTTATGATGTTTATGATTGGAGGATGATGCCTCAAAATTATGCTTATTATGTTGCAAATACACATCAACTTGTAGTTGATGCATTAAATATTTTTGGTACTGGTTCAAATCCTATTGATTTTACTCAATATGATTATAATAATGATGGTACATTAGATGGTGTAATTATTCTTCATGCTGGTTATCAGGCTCAAGAACAACCTGGTCATATTATTTCTCAAGCAAGAATTTATAAAGATTCAACTACTTGGACAATTCAAGGTCTTTATTATGGTGATGCTGCAATAATTCCTGCAAAGCATGTTAATACTGGTCTTTGTAATAATTGGATTGCAAACTTTAATTATCCTACAGATTGTAGGACTTCACCACAAATTGCAATTCATGAATTTGGTCATGTTTTAGGTATTCCTGATCTTTATGCAATAAGTTATGATGGTATTCAGTCGGGCTTTGGTCTTGGTGGTCATACTGTAATGGTTTTAAATGGAGATACAATTCAAGATGTAAAAAAACCAGTTAATTTTGATTCTTGGTCAAAATATTTTTTTGGTTGGTTAACTCCAACTGTAATAAACGATACTTCTCAAGCTGACATTTATAGTTTGTCTGCTTATGATACTAGTAATGATGCTTATATTTTAAGAAATCCTTCTACTATGGGTTCTCGTGAATTTTATATAATTGTGAATAGATATATTTCAGATACTTCTTTAGATTTATATTTGTTTGGGGTAGTTCCTCCTGTTTTTAATATACATGGTGGTCTTGATATTTTACATGTTGATGAACAATATATTGATGAAACTTATGCAGGTCCTACTGCTTTTAATAGTATAATGTATGATATTGATGGGGATTATTATGATGATAATATTTCACATCCAGGTATTGTTTTTGAACAAAATAGATTGGATCAAGCATTAACAAGACATTATTCTGATGATTATACAAATGAAGATTATATTTTTAATCCAAATTGTAATCCAATAATTAATGTTGGTAAATTTGATGACATTTCAAGAATTGATCCAAATCCAGATTGTGGTGTAACTAGAGATACAACTTCAAGTAGTTATCAGACTTTACAAAATAGTGGAATTAAAGTTTATGGTTGGTCTCCAAGTGGTTCTACAGTTGAAGGTTATTTTACAGTTGATACTCCTTTGGATTTAGTTGCAACAATCACATCTCCTGATGAGGGTGATTCTTATGGTTTAGATGATTCTATTGATTTTGAATCAGATATTCAAAATCCAATTGGTGATTCTAGTTGTACTTGGGAACATAAACTATCAGGTAATTCAACTTACACAACTTTTTCATCAAGTTGTGATTTTTCAGAAACACCTTTAAGTATTGGTTTAACTGAAGGCACATATACAATTCAACTTACAGTTGAAGATGAATTAGATAGAACTTCAATTGATTCTGTTGAAATAGATATTGTTATTTCAACTACTTTATATAATCAAATATTAAGTCCTGTTGAAAATCAAAGTTATCCATATAAAGAATTAGTTGATTTTAATGCAGTTTATTTTAATAATCAAGGAGATGTTTCTTGTGAATGGAAATCTGATGGACAAGTTATTTCTAATGAATGTAATTTTTCAGAAAATCCATATAATTTAGGTCTTACTTCAAAAGCATTAAATATAATTACTGAAAATATATCTCCATTTTTTGTAAATAATAATTCACCAATTATAAGTTCTTTATTTACAAAAAACCCAATTAATAATTTAGTTAAAAATTCAGTTATTGATTCTCCATTCCTATCTTTAAATTTATCAAATCGTATTCAAATTGCACAATATCATCATAAAACTATAACTTTAACAACAATTGATGATGTTACAAGTTATACAACAAGTATGGTTATGAAAGTATGTATGTGTGTGACTGTGCATAAGCATATTAATGCAGATTAGTTCAAATTAAAAAGGTTTTAAAAAGCCTTTTAATCTTTTTATATTTATTATTTTAATAGTATTATTTATGATTTTATACAAAACGTTTATTTCTGCAAATATGGAATTATTTTGATTAAATATGGTTAATAAAAAAATAATTATTAAGAAAAAAGTTTCTGTTAAAAAAAAACTAGTAATTAAGAAAAAAGTTATTACTAAGCCAGTTGTTAAAAAACCGGTTTCTACAAAAACTTTTTCTCAAGAGTTTATTTTTTATTTAATTATTATTTTTTTAGTTGTCCAAGTAATCGGGCTTGTTACAGCGTCATACTATGCGTCTTTACAGGATTTAAGAATTACTCTTATAACTGATAATCCAAATGATATAATAAATGCAGTTTATTTAATTTTTCAAATTTTATTTGTAACCGGAATTATTTTATTGATTAGAAGATTTTCAAAAAAGACAGGGTATTTGAGAATTTTTGAATATCTTGCGATTTTTGTAGGTGCTACAGTTGTTTTTGAAGTTTTTGTACCATCAGTAATTTCAATGTATCTTGCTGTTGTTTTGTTATTTATTAAATATCTTCTTGAAAAATACAAACCTAAATTTAATAATTTAATTATTTGGTATAATAATTTTTTATTAGCAATTGCAATTGCAGGTGCAGGTTCAATAATTGGTTTATCTTTAGGTTTAATTCCAGTAATTGTTTTTTTAATACTTTTATCCATTTATGATATTATTGCAGTTTTTTATACAAAGCATATGATTACTCTTGCAAAAACTTTTTCAAAATCAAAAATGGCTTTAATATTTTATATTCCTACAAAAGAAAAGACCTATCAATTAGGTGGTGGAGATTTAGTTATTCCTTTAGTTATTAGTTCTTCTTTTTATTTTTTTTTAATTAATCTTAATTATTCTTTCTTAAAAGCAATTGTTCCAATCTTATTAATTTGGGCATCTTCTCTTCTTGGTTTGTTTTTAACATTTTATATTTTAAAGAAATTTAATTTAAAAGCAATGCCTGCTCTTCCCTTACAGGCTCTGTTTATGATTATTGTGATTGTTTTAACTGTAATGTTATAGGTCTTTAACATTTATTTAAACTACAGACTTTTTGTTAATATTTATAAATACTTCTAACCATATAATATATTATGGTTAAAGAAAAAACTAATAGTGAAAATCCTTTAGAATATAGAGCATTACTTGATAGAATATATATGGCTCTTCCTGCAAAGACATTAGAGAGTACAAGATTTGATTTACCTACTGTTGAATCAATAATTCAAGGTAAGCAAACTATTTGGAAGAATTTTTCAAAAGTTGCAAAAGATCTAAAAAGAGATGAAAAACAAATATATAAGTTTGTTATGAAAGAAATTTCAACTGCTTCAACTATTCAAAATGGAACTTTAGTTTTAAATGGTATTTTTAATAATTTCAAATTAAATCAAATTTTAACAAAATACATTAAATTTTTTGTACTTTGTGTTGAATGTAAAAAACCAGATACAGAAATTATAAGTCAAAGTAATGTAAAAGTATTAAAGTGTGCTGCTTGTGGTGCAATTTCACCATTACCTAAGTTGTGATTTGTGTGAAATTAAATAGGGTAGATATATGATTGGTAAAATGAATGTAAGTTCAGGTAATAAAATATTTGCTTCTTGTGATAGGGATCTTTTAAATACAAAAATAATTACTGATGATTTTGAAATCTATTTTTCTAAGTCTTTTTATGGAGATAGAGAAGTAAATTTAAAAGAGATAATAAATCATATTAACAATTGTAATTCAGCTAATATTTTTGGAAATAAAATATGTAATTTACTTTTAGAAAATAAAATTATTTTAAAAGAATCAATCATTTATATTGAAAAAATACCTCATGTTCAAATTTATAAATTTTAAGGAGTTGAGAATAACTTGGTAATAAAAAAACCCATTGATCAATCAAATATTCGTTTAAGAGTTCCAAATCAAAAAGATTTGGAAATGTATGGTGTTGTAACTCAGTTAATGGGTGTTAACAACATTTCTGTAATGTGTGAAGATGGAAAACAAAGAATTTGTAGAATTCCTGGTAAGATGTTTAAACATATTTGGATCAAACAAGGAGATCTTATTATTGTAAAGCTATGGGATTTTCAACCTGTAAAAGGTGATGTTGTTTGGAGATACCTTGGTTTTCAAGTTAATGCTTTAGAGAAACGTGGTCTTTTAACTGAAATGTATAAGTTCGCTCAAAGCAGCTCTAATAGAAAAAGATAATTAAAAAATAGTTTTATCTATGATTGAAAAAGGAAGAGTTGAAGGTTATGTTTTTGATAATAGAACACATGAAGCTATTTTTAAACTTTCAAAAAATAATATTATAGATACAATTAATTCACCCATAGCAAGTGGAAAAGAAGCAATTACTTTTTTAGGTTATTTAAAAGACACACCTTTGGCTTTAAAGATATATAAAATTGAAACATCTAATTTTAAAAATATGAGTCAATATATTAAAGGTGACCATAGATTTAAAAAAATATCAAATGATAAACGTGAGTTATTTTTATTATGGGCTTCAAAGGAATATAAAAATTTATCTTTGTCATTAAAGTATGGTGTTAAAGTTCCTGTTGTTTTAGCAAAGGAAAAAAATATTATTGTTATGTCTTTTGTAGGTGATTCCAATGGTATACCCTATCCTAAACTATCTGAAGTTGATTTTGATTTTGATATGGTGTATCCACAAATAATTGATAACTATGCTAAAATTCTTTATGGTGCTAAACTTGTTCATGCTGATTTTTCTGCATATAATATTTTAATAAATCCAGAGAATCAAGAAATAACAATTATTGATATGGGTCAATCTGTACTTTATAGTCATCCTATGTCTAAGGATTTTTTAAAAAGAGATATTGTTTCAATAACTAATTTTTTAAATAAAAAATTTCATCATAAAAATTTAAGTTTTGATAATGTTTTAGATGATATTAAAAAAAGAAAAGAAGAGATTTATGGAAGAGATAATTAGGGTTAGTGAAAATAGAATACCTGTAGTTATTGGACCTAACGGTTCAACTAAAAGAGAAATACAACGAAGAACAAAAACAAAACTTAATATTGATTCTTCTCTTTGTGAGGTAACTATCTCTGCTGATCAATCATATTTTGAAGTACATGTTGCAAAAAATATTGTAGCAGCAATAGGACGTGGGTTTTCTCCTGAAAACGCATTTAAACTTTTAAAAGACGATTTTGTAATTGAAATTATTTCAATTGATGATTTTGTAAAACATACAAAACAAAGACATCTTCAAATAAAGGGAAGAGTTATTGGTCGTGAAGGCAGAATAAAACAAATTATTGAAAAAAGATTTAACTGTGTTCTTTCAATTTATGGTAAGACTGTTTCTATAATTGGTGATGAAGCAAACATTAAAGATGCAAAAAATGTTGTTGAAAAAATTCTTGCTGGTGCTAAACATTCAACAGTAATTAAATCAATTAAAAGATCTGGTATTTTAGAAGATTACAATGAAGTGCATGTTGAATCTAAAATTGATGATATTGATTTTGATGAAATTTAACAACAAGGTGTAAAAAATGAATAGGATTAAATTAAATTATTGGATAGATGTAGGATTGGCATTATCCTTTTTAATTTGTTTTATTACTGGCTTAATTAAATGGCCTAACCTAGTTAAAATAATTGGAGTTTCTGCTTATAATATATCATCTAAGGGTAATATTTCAATTTTACATGATGTTAGTGGACTTATTATGGGTATACTTGTAATGATTCATTTAGTTTTGCATTGGAAATGGATAGTTTCTGTAACTAAAAGTATGTTTCACTAAAAAATAGATTAAATTGATTTTTGCATAATTTATCTTTCTTTGTCTTTAAGTTCTAATTTTAAGATATCAAGATATCCTGTAATTTCGTTTTCCATTATTGGGTTTGATCTTACTATTTTAATTTTTTTAGTAAACATTGGCGCGTCTAAAACAATTGTTTCATATTCTCCGCCTTCACCAGCAACATTGATTCCTTTTTTTTTGTTTATGATGTTTAAATCATACATTACTTCTTTGGATAAATGTTTACCAACCCAACTTTCATCAAGTCCTAGTCCTGCTACTTTCACAATTACTGCATCGAAGTTGTTGTTTAAAACTTCGTCTACCACTTTTTCTTGTGTTTTATTCCAAAGTGGAGCGAACATTTTAAGTTCAAGTTCAGTACAGATTTCTTGAATTCTATCTCTTTGGTAGTTGCTTTTTATTGCACCTGTAATTATTCCTTGTAATGAATATTTAAGTTTTGATTTTAATAAAAGTTTTTTAAGATCCATTAGTTCTTTTTCTTTTATTCCTTTTGTTCTTTGTAGTACAAAAGGTATTTCTAATGACTCTGATTGTAAATATAAAATTTTATCATCAATTTTTTGAAACATATATGAATCCGGTGATTCTGTAATCATGGTCATAAGACAGGATATTTTATAGTTTTGTTTATGCATTATATGTAATGCGAGATTTGAATCTTTTCCACCAGAATAAAGGCATCCTAAATTAAGATTTGTATCTTTTGATAATTTTTCTAAATAATCTGATTTGTTTTTGAATTTTTCTTCTTTTGAGATTTTTTCAATAATTTTATCAAAACCACTTCCATATTGTGCAGCAGTTTTCTTTCTATCAAAATCTTCTTTTAAAAGATTTATTTTTTCTCCAATTTGTCTTAAAATTATTTTATTTTTACCATCTTTAATTTTGTCTAATTTATCAAGTTTAAATGATTCTTCAATTAGTTCTTTATCAAGATATGGAAGTCTAAGTTCTATGTTGTTATTCATGCATACAACATCGTCTCTATAAAGATCATTTTCATGCATTTGGTATAATAGGTTGATTGTGTCTTTTAAAAGATTATTTGATTCTTTAAACTTATGATATCCTGCAAAAAGCTCATCTGCCCCTAATCCTGAGAAAATAACCTTACATCCGTCTTTTCTAGCTTTCTTTGATGCGAAATATATGGGTAGTGCTACCCCTATTTTGATAGGGTTAGATGATTCAATTAAATCTATAAGGTGGTTAATAGCCTTTTTTGTATCTATCTTATTAACTTCTATCTTCTTTATTTCAAAATGATAGGTCTTTTCTGTGTTTTCAACAGGGATTAGATCTTTTGGGTTTGTAATTTCCTTTGAATATGCAAAATATCCTGTAAATGGTATTTTGTTGTCTTTAAGTATTTTTGCAATAATTAGAGAATCAATTCCAGCGCTATATAAAAGTCCAAGCTTAATTCCTTTTGGTACTCTTTTTAGAATTGAACTTTCTAATTTTTTGTAAATTTCATCAACAGATGTTTTTGTTTTTTTAATTTTATAAAAAGGTATATTTTTTAAAGTTAGTTTCTTTTTAGCAATATTATAGAAAAGTTCTTTACGAGGATCTAAAGAATTAATTTTTTCAAAACCCATTTCTTTTAGTGCTTTCTTTTCAGATGCAAATGCAAAGCTTTCTTTGTCAAATGTATACCATAATGGTTTAATTCCTAAAAGATCACGTCTTAGATAAAGTATATTTTTTTTAAGATAGCAAAAAGCATATGGACCTTGGAATTCATCAATTATTTTTAATCCTTTTTTTTCAAGTCCTTTCAAAATTAAATCAGCATCATTTTTTACTGATAGATTATATTTTTCAGAAATTTCTTTGTAATTATAGATTTCACAGTTAGTTATTAATACTGAATTGTTATATTTAATTGGTTGTGGTGCGTTTTCTACTATTGAAAAAAGATTATGTGCAAGAACAATTCCATCTTCAATCTTTTCTTTTCTAAAGTCATCTATTCTTTTTGAAAATTTAATATTTCCATTAATATAAATACCGTTGTTATCAAGTCCACGTTTTTCTAAAATCTTAAGTCCTTTAATTATTTCTTTTTTACTATTAAACACATTTATAAGTCCAAGTATTGAGCACATTTTTTTATTTTTCCCTTTTATTTTAAGTAATATATATTTATGGTTAAAACATCCTTTAAATGCTTTTATTTTTTTTAAAAGAATTAATATTGTATAATTTATTTTACTTAACAAACATGTTTAATTAGATTTGTTATGTTTACTTAATAATTACAAATAAAAAGAAGATGCATATTATTAATAATTAGTAAATATAAGATAACCTTTTTAAATGTTTTCTGTCAATATTATTATAGTGGTTCCTATATTATATATATAAATATATTATATATATAAATATATTTTAGTGATTTTTATGAATGAGGATAAAACTATAAATCAAAAACAAAAAACTTCAGCAGAAGCTGGGTCAAAAGATGGAATTGATGCTAATATTTTATTTAGTGAATTTAAGGAACATTCAGTTGCTGATTTTTTTAAAAAAAATAGACAAATGTTAGGTCTTTATGGAAAACAAAGAACTCTAACAACAATTATACATGAACTTGTTACTAATTCTCTTGATGCTTGTGAAGAAGCAGGAATTTTACCTGAAATTGAAGTTGCAATCTCTGAAATTGGAGATGAATACTATGAAATCTCAGTTATTGATAATGGACCTGGTATACCAGAAAATAAAATTGGTTCTGCTTTAGGTAAATTACTTGCTGGAACTAAATTTCATAGATTAGTTCAAACAAGAGGTCAACAAGGAATTGGTGTTTCAGGAATTATTTTATTTTCTCAAATAACAACCGGTAAACCAACAAAAGTTATTTCTGGAACTTCAAAAGAAAAAGCAGTTTCTTTAGAAATAACAATTGATTCAAAAACAAATTCTCCAAAAATAACAAATAAAGTACATTTAGATAAAAAATTTAGAGGAACAGCAATCAAAGCTAAATTTAAAGAAATACAATACAAGAAAGGACAAGGTTCCGTTGATGAATATTTAAGAAGAACTGCAATTTCAAATCCACACACAACAATTCTTTTTGAAGATCCTTTTAAGGAAGTTACAAAATATGAAAGAATAATTAAAACCTTACCAAAAATACCAAAGCAAGTAAAACCTCATCCAAGAGGAGTTACAGTTGATGAGATGTTGTCTTTAGCAAGATATACTCAAGCAAGAAAAATATCTTCATATTTAACAATGACCTATGACAGGTTTGGACAAACTGCAGTTAATTCAATTTCTAAAATTATACATTTTGATATTAATAAAGATCCTAAAAAATTAACTTGGGAGGAAGCAGAAGAAATTGTTTCAGCTATTAAGAAAACAAAATTTATTGCTCCAAACACAGATAATTTAGTTCCAATTGGTGAAGAGTTTGTAGAAAAATCATTAAAATCAATAGTTAGTCCTGAGTTTTGTTTTGTATATACACGTAAACCAGCTGTTTATAAAGGTGGATATGCTTTCCAAGTTGAAGTTGGAGTTGCCTTTGGAGGTAATGCTGGACGTTTAGTAAGTGTTTCTTCTCCTAAAGCAAAAAATAGAAAAGATAGTTTAGATGATGAAGATGATTCAAAGGAAGTTAGAGTTTCTGAAATTATAAGGTTTGCTAATAAATCTCCATTACTTTTTGATGCTGGTGGTTGTGTTATTACAAAAACAGTTCAATCAATGGATTGGAAAAGATATGGTATTCAAAATTTTGATTCAGCACCAGTAACTGTGTTTGTGAATTTAATATCTGTTCATATTCCATACACTTCTGCTGGTAAATCTGCAATTGCTGATGAAGAAGAAATATTAAGTGAAATTAAACTTGCTTTAATGGATGTTTCAAGAAAGCTTGGTAGATATATTATTGCTAAGAAAAAAGAAGCAGAAAAATTAGAAAAAAGAAAAGTTTTTGCAAAATATGCTCCTGAAGTTGTTCAAGCACTTTCAAGAATTACAGGTGCTGATGCTAAAAATCTTCAAAAGCATCTAGATAAAATGGTTCTTGAAAAATTACAAATGGAAGACTTAGAAGATGAAAAAAATAACCTTGTTAAAGATAAGGTTGTTGTTGATTCAGTTAAGGATGATAAATCCACTGATGAATAGTTATTTATTTTATTTTTAATAATTATAAATATGTGAAAAAATATGGCTGTAAAAAAACCAATAAAACAAGCACTTGAAAAACATGAAATTGAAACTTCAAAAGAAATTGGAGAAAGGGTTTATAATATTGCAACAAATATTGTTCACCAAATAGAACATGAACATTCACCAACTTTTTCAACAAAAGTTAGAGGTCTTTCAAATGTTTATTTTGATAAAACTAAAGGTTATATTCAATTAGGTGATAAGACAGTTACAAGACCTTTTTTAAATTTAGGTGCTGCTAGAAAATTTATGCAAACTGTTTTAGTTACTGAAAAATGTAATGAATATTTAAAACATTCAAAAACAGCATCAATAAGAGAAATTTATTATGAATTAAAGCACACTGTTGCAAAAACTCATGAAAATACTTTTGATGGGCAAGATGAATCTAATGATGTAATTGTTGATATTGAACATTCAGTTTCAACTATTAGAGAAAAGCTAGGTCTTCAAGCTGATCCAAAAGGTGCGCTTTATGGGGATATTACATTAATTGATAGAAAACATAATAATGATGAATTTAATTGTAGTAATTTAGGTCGTGGTGGATGGTCAATCATGTCAAGACTTGAACCTGATGAAATTGAAATAAAAGAAGTTAATGCTGATTTTGTTTTAGTAATAGAGACCTCTGCAATGTATGGACGACTTATTGAAGAAAATTATGCTAAAAAACATAGAGCAATTTTAGTAGGTACTTCTGGTCAATCTGCAAGAGGAGCAAGAAGACTTATTCATCGTTTGAGATATGAATTTAATTTACCTATTATTGTTTTTACTGATGGGGATCCTTATGGATGGTATATTTATTCTGTTATTAAAAGTGGTTCAATGGCACTTGCTGCCCATTCTAAGTTTTTAGCAGTTCCTGATGCTAAGTATGTTGGTATGACATTAACTGATGTTGAATACTATGGATTACAGAATGTAACTGAAAAAATGAAGGATGGAGATGTAAAGAGGGCAAAAGAACTTATTAATTATGATTGGTTTAAATCTCCTGAATGGCAAAAAGAATTAAAGCTTGCAGTTGATAAAAAAATCAGAATTGAACAACAGGCTCTTGCAAATAAATCGCTTGATTTTGTTGCTAAGAAGTATTTGCCTGAAAAGATTGAAGGAAAAATATTTTTATAATTATTTTTTAAGAGTATGTTAATAGTTATAAACAAATAATTCAAATATTTTCTTGCTAAAAAAGTTATAGTTGTTTATTTGTTTCTAATTTTAATTCTTTTTTTCAAATATACTAAACATATATATATTTTTTGATTTATACTATTATCTAATACATTTATAATTATAAATATAATTTTAGAGTGATAAAAATATGAGTGAAAATAAATATTATCCATCAAAAGAGTTTTCTGAAAAAGCATATATTAAGTCAATGGAAGAATATGATAGAATTTATGTTGAGTCAATAAAAAATCCAGAAAAATTCTGGGGAGAAAAAGCACAGGATCTATCTTGGTTTAAGAAATGGGATTCTGTTTTTGAATGGCATGATATTGATCAACAACTATATTCTTGGTTTAAGAATGGAAAACTAAATGCCTCATATAATTGTCTTGATCGTCATTTAGAAAAAAATGGAGATAAGGTAGCTTTAATTTTTCAAGGTGAAGACGATTCTAATGTTAAAAAATATACTTATAAAGAACTTCATTTGGAAGTATCTAGATTTTCTAATGTTTTAAAGAAATATGGAATAAAAAAAGGTGATCGGGTATCTATTTACATGCCAATGATACCTGAGTTTTTAATTTCTCTTCTTGCTTGCGCTAGAATTGGTGCTATTCATTCAGTTATTTTTGCAGGATATAGTGTTTCAACTATAAAGGATAGATTAATTTTTGCAAAATCGAAAATATTAATTACAGCTGATGGTGCTAATCGTGCTGGAAAAAAATTAAATTATAAAGTATCAATTGATGAAGCAATAGATGGTGTGGACTCTATTGAAAAAATAATCTATGTTAAAAATATTAATTTAGATATAGATTATAAAAAAGATAAAGAACTTATTTATCATGAAGAAATTAAAAAAGAAGATATTTTAGATGAATGTGTTCCTGAACAAATGGATTCTGAAGATCCATTATTTATTTTATTTAATTCAGGAACTGTTGAAAAACCAAAAGGAACACTTCATACAACTGCTGGATATCTTTTATATGTAAATCAAACTTTCAAATATATGTTTGATTATCATGGTTCTGAAGTCTATTGGTCAACAGCTGATATTGGATGGATTACAGGGCATTCATATTTAGTGTATGGTCCACTTTCAAATGCTGCAACTGTTTTAATGTATGAAGGTGTTCCAACTTATCCTGATAATAGTGTTTATTGGAGAATTATTCAAAAACATAAAGTAAATATTTTTTATACAGCTCCAACAGTAATAAGATCTTTAATGAGATATGGTCTTGATCCTGTTAAGGACTTTGATTTATCTTCATTAAGAATATTAGGGTCTGTTGGTGAGCCTATTAATCCTGAAGCATGGATTTGGTATTATGAAAATATTGGTAAAAACAATTGTCCCATAGTTGATACTTGGTGGCAAACAGAATCTGGTGGTTTTTTAATTTCGCCTTTTCCTGGTGCATTTCCATTAAAACCAGGTTATGCAACTAAACCTTTTTTTGGAATTGATGCTGATATTTTAAGAGAGGATGGGACAAAATCATCTGTTAATGAATCAGGGTCAGTTGTTATAAAAAAACCATGGCCAGGTATGATGAGAACAATTTATGGAGAACATCAAAAGTTTTTAGATATTTATTTTTCAAAATATAAACACATTTACTTTTGTGGAGATCGAGGAAAAATAGATGAAGATGGTTATTTTTTCATAATTGGAAGAATGGACGATGTTATTAAAGTATCAGGTCACAGAATTGGTTCAGCTGAAGTTGAATCAGCTTTAGTTTCTAATAAGAATGTTGGTGAAGCTGCAGTTGTGCCTTTTCCACATGATATTAAAGGACAAGCTCTATATGCTTTTGTTATTTTAAGAAATGGTATAGTTCCATCTGATGATTTAGTTATAGAACTAAGAGCGCATGTTGCTAAGGAAATTGGTCCAATTGCAAAACCTGATAAAATACAATTTGTTGAAGCACTTCCGAAAACAAGTAGTGGAAAAATAATAAGAAGAATTGTTCGTGCCATTGCCTATGACTCTGAAGATTATGGTGATCTTTCAACTTTGTTTAATCCTAAAGTAATTGAACAAATAAAATGTAAAAAAATTTAAGAAAAAGCTTTTTCAAGTTTTAAAAGAGTGTTCCATTCTTTATCAATATTTTCTTGAATCTTTTTTATTTCTTTTTTATTTTTTAAAATATCTTTAAACTTTGTTTGCATTTTTAAAAATTCTTCAATTGGTTTTCTATTTGTTGGTTTGTGATTAATTTTATATTTACTATCTTCACATTCATAGAGTGGCCAAAAGTTTGTTTCTGTTGCAAGTTTTGAAATATCAATTGTTAAATCTTCAGGTGCTTTCATGTTTGTTGGACAAGCTGCATAAACAATTATTACAGCTGGGCCTTTTTTCTCAAAAGCTTTTCTGAATTTTTCATGCATGTCTAAAATATTACCAGGGTTAGCTGTTGCAACATATGGTATATTATGTGCAATTGCTATTTTTGCTAAATCCTTTTTAATTCCAGGTTTCCCACCAGGGGTTGTTGTGGTTGTAGCGTCCATAGGTGTTGCTGATGATCTTTGAGAACCAGTATTTTGGTATCCTTCGTTATCATAACACACAAAAACAAAATCATGTCCTCTTTCAAGAGCTCCAGAAAGACTCTGAAGTCCAATATCAAAACTATTCATATTAAGACTAATTCTACCATCTTTTTCAATTATCATTATATGGTTTTTTTTAAGTTCTGGGCAATATATTTTTCCATTATAATCATAGCTTGATATATTTTTTTTTCTTAAATTTGCAAGGTTGGTTGGTTTATAATCTGAAAAAGAAATTGCATATTCAAATCTATTTTTTCTTTTTCTTTCATCTAAATGTACTCTATATCCTAATTTTAATGCAATTTCAATAACATCATCTTTTAATATTGGTGAAATTGTACTATAAGAATATGCTGTAGAGTTTTTTCTTTTAATTACTGTTCCATCACCTTCAATTAAGGCATCTAATAATATTTTTAAATATTTATTTGATAATTCTTTAAATTCTAATGGTATGAATTTATCTTTTGCTTTTCCAAATTGAGTTAGGTAAGTCCATAATTGTTGATTACTTATAATAAATCTATCTGTAGAGTACCAATAATTAAATTTAATTTTATTTAAACAATTTGTAATGTTAGTTATTGTTTTTTTCTTTGTTTGAGCTATAAACGTATTATATTTTTCTCTTTTTTTGGATTTTTTAGATAAGTGTCCTTCAGAAATCCAATATCCTAAAAAAGATAACCAATTTTTCATTTTTATTTTATTTAATATAACTTTGTTTCCTGAAATTTTATTATATTTTACAGATGGTAATGTAAAATATTGTTGATCTTTTCCATCCCATTTTAAATTTCCAGTTATAATATTTATTTTATCACTTCTGCTATAATTTAAAAGTTTATGTGCTTTTATCACTTCAACTTTATTATTTAATTTATTGTATACTGGCACATTATGTAATAATGACACATCAAAATGAACAAAATTATGATTAACGGATACGATTTTATTTTTATAGTTATATTTATGCATTTTAACTATTGTTGATTTTTCCATTTTCATATTTTTAGGGTTTATTGACCAAATAATGTCTTTTGTATTAATATTTTCAACATTTTTAAAACCATTTTGTGTTAATATTTTTGTTCCAGGAATATAACATCCACCATCTCCTGCAAAAGCCATGAATTTAATTTCTTCTTTTATTTTATTTTTTCTTTTTAAAACTTTATATGCTGTTTCTACTCCAGAGATTGTTGCAGCTGCATTTGCAAATACAGAGTGTATCCATGGTTCGTTCCAGGATGTATAAGGGTAAATTGTAGTTGTTACTTCTGCACATGATGTTGCTGATGAAACTACAATTTTTTTATCGGTTGCAGCATAAGCTGTTCTTAAAATTATAGTAATAGGGCATCCTGGACAAGTCCTATGGCCAGGCATAATTGCTTTTCTATCATTTATTTTTTTTGCAAGTTCAATATTATTCATAGTTTATCATTTTTTAGTTCTTGTTTTTATTTTATCTAAATGCCATAATACTAATTTTTCAAAATCAATTAATTGTATTTCTTTTTTATTTTCACTAGGTGATGTTTTCCATTTTTTATTTAAATCTAATATTTTTTTACTGGAGCTAAATAAAATTGCATCTGTTTCATTAAGTTCTTTTTTTGTAAACTTTGGAAGATAATCATTATTATTTTTCTTTTCGTCTCTTTCAAGATTATAATTTATAATTTTTACTATTTTATTTTCATTTTCTAAAATATTTTTTATAAAATTATTTTTTGTAGATTCTATATTGTTTGTAGTTTTTTTATTATGATTTCTGTTAGTAACAGGTGCTTTTGCATCAAGTATGATATCTATAAACAAAAATAATGGGTTTTCTTTTCCAGTATTCTCATTTAATTTATTTAATGCTATTTTTAAATTTTCTATTATGTTTGTTGATGGGAAATACATAGATACTATTTTCATTTTGTTTGTGTTTTTTAATATTTTTGTGTATATGTTTCTTTTTTCTTCAATTGAAACAACTATTATTTTTCTATTTGTAATTTGATTTAATTTGTGAATATAATTTGATGTAATATTTATTTCTTTTGCAAGATCTTTTGCTATTAAATGAAGATCTCTATTTGCTTTTGAGGTTTCTAAATTGAATTTAGGTATTTTTTCATTAAGTGTTTCTTTATCACTATCAGTATATCTTAGTGTATCAATAGGCTTTTGTGTTCGCTTCTTTTTATATTTTGCTTTATATGTTTTCATGTTATAAGCCTATATTTTTATTTAATTATTTTTTAGAACCAATATATTTTTCTTTAATTGGTTTTTTATTTATAAAAGACATTAATAAATCTTCAATATCTTTTTCAAAAAGATCACGGCCACCAAGTCCAAATACAAAAGATGATACGTTAACTTTTTTATCATTGTCACATACTGCAAGTTTAATATCTTTATATAAAGGCGCCATTGATCCTGGACCTTCAGCTCTATCAAGAACAATAATTTCTTTTACATTTTTTAATGTTTTTAAATAATTTTCATACATGAAAGGTCTAAATAAAATTGGTCTTAAAAGACCTACACTCTTTCCTTGTTTTCTAAGTTTGTCAATAACTTCTTTTGTTGTTTGTGCACTTGATGACATAAGTATAATTACAACATCTGCTTTTGATGCATAATAGTCTTCGAAGAAATTAATATTTTTTCCAAAAGTTTTTTTGTATTCTTTTGAAATATTAATAAATTCTTTTTTAACACTTTTTAAAGCTTTAAACATTTCAATTTTTATTTCAAAAAAAGTGTTTGGAAGTGCAAGTGCTCCAATTGAAATTGGTTTTTTTGTATTTAAAAGATTATAGGGTCCTTTGTAATCTCCTATAAATTTACCTACTACTTTGTCATCATATACTTCTAGGTTTTCTAAATTATGTGATGTATAAAAACCATCAATGCAAACCATTATTGGTAAGTTTACTCTTTCAGCTAACTTAAATGCAAAAATGGTCATATCATATGCTTCTTGTGCGCTTTCACAAAAAGTCATCATCCAACCTTGATCAACTGCACTCATTGCATCTGAATGATCACAATGTATATTTATTGGTGCAGATATTGCTCTATTTGCAATTGGCATAACAATTGGTAGTCTTAAACTTGATGCAACTGATAACATTTCAAACATATACATCAGTCCTTGTGATGCAGTTGCAGTTACACTTCTAACTCCTGATGCAGCAGCACCAATAGTAGAAGAAAGTGCTGAATGTTCGGATTCAACTAAGATCAATTCTGTATTTACTTCTTTGTTTTTAACATGCATAGCATAGCTTTCAATTATTGGGGTTTGTGGAGTTATTGGGTACATTGCAAAAACATCTACGTTTGCTTGTTTTATTGCGTAGGAGATTGCTTCTCCACCGTTAAGTGCTATTTTTGTTGTTTTCATTTTTTAATCACTTTTTTTCTATAAAATAATTATTTTTTTTAAATATTTTATTAATTCATTAAAAAAAGCATATATTTCTGGAATGTTTATAAAATAATGTTCTTTATACTTTCTTAATTTTTCTTCAGTCCATTTTTGATCATGCCATTGTTCTTTATAATCTAAAACGTGAATTACTGGTTCTAAGGCATCTATAGCTTTTGCAAACTTACTTTCTATTGTTTTTTGTTCTTTAAATTCATTATAATATTTTTTATATTCTTCTTTTAACTCATCTGGTATTTTATTAATTAATATTTCATAGGCTTTATCTTCAAGCATTTCTCTTTTATGGTTATCAACTATTTTATAGTGATCTTTTGAAATTATTTCAACTAGATCGTGATATGCTAATAATTTTAATACCTGTAATTAATTGATAGGTTCTGTTATTTTTTTAAGAAAATATTTTGCGATTATGATTGTTGCCCATGAGTGTTCAGCTGAAGATTCTTTTCTGTTTTTTACTGTTGAATATCTTTCTACTTCTTTTAACTTTAATAAAAGTCTTATTTGATCTAAATTTTTCATTCATCTTCCATTTTTATACATTTAACAGGACATACTTTTGCACAGATTCCGCAACCCTTACAAAAATCCATGTTTGTTTTTGTTCTTTTAATTTTACCATTTTTATCTTTTTCTAGTTGAATACAGTTTTCTGGACAATAATTATAACATATCATACAATGTAAGCATTTTTTTGAATCCCAGATTGGTTTTTTATGTTTCCAATTTCCTGTTTTATATTTATTTGAAGTTCCACCTTTTAAAACTCCACCAATTATTTTTTTATCAGCCATATTTAATCTAAATAATTTATATATTGTCAAACCCTCTTTTTAAACAATTAAGATTGGGTTTAATATAATGTTCTTTTCTTTTTTTTGTGAATTCTTGTTTAATTATTTTTTCCATATCTTTGTATTCTAAATAATTAAATTTTTTTAATTTTAAATATTTAAGTAAGGCTCCAATAAGTACAATATTTGGGTTATTCATTTTTATTTCTTCCATGGATATTTTTGTTGCATCAAAGGTGTAAATTTCCTTACTTTTAAGGCCTTTAATTTCTTTATTTGTGTTAATTATTAAAGGACAGGTGTAGTTTTTAATTTCTGGTAATAGATTAGCTAAATGTCCATCTATAATTAGAACAATATCAGGTTTAGTTATAGGTTCGTGTGTTCTAATTTGCTTGTCTGAAAGTCTAACAAATGCTTTAACTGGTGCTCCACGTCTTTCTGGTCCATATTCTGGAAAAGATTGAATATTTTTTCCACCTTCCATACCACCAAGAGCTATTAATTGTGAACAGGTTTTAGCTCCTTGTCCGCCTCTACCGTAAATTGAAATACTTATATTTTTCATAGTTATTCATTTTAAATTTTGTATTAATAGTTATTAACCAATAGAGTTTAAAGACTTACGGTCTTTTTAAAAAGTAAATTTTTAATATTACTTTCTTTAAATAAATCATATTCATATAATATAAATATCCTTATGTTATATATATTATTATAAAAGTTAATTTTTTTAAAATAAAGGTGTGATAAAATATGCCAAATATAAAATCAAAAGATAGCTTTTCATGGGCAAAAGGTTCAACTTATACAAATAATCCTAGCTACCAAAGTACTGTAAATTATAAAAAAGAATCTGTAGGCTTTGTTTCTCTTTCAAAAATAGTCACAGATATTAGAAAGATTCAAAGATTACTTTCTATTTCATTGTCCTCATTAACAAGAGAGGATTTAACAAATTTAAAAAAAGATATTGTTTATTTTCAACATATGATTTCAAAAAATATTGCACAAAAAGATGCTCCTTCTAATATTGTAAGAGATTATAATAACTTAAATGAAGATGTTAGAGTAAAAATTTCAGAAATAGATAAAAAAATACTTAGTTAGTTTTTCTTTTTATTTCTTTTTTTATATTTTGTATATAGCTTATTAATTATCCATGTTAGTATTATACAACCAATTGTTAAGCTTAAAATTCCTGATATTCCTTGCATAAACTCATTAGCAATTGCAAAAGATACTCCAATACCAAATATTAAAAGACCACTGAATAGCTTTAGTATTTTTCCGTGTTTGTCTTCCATTTTACTAATTTTAAGTGTGAATGCTGCTATTGTGAATAAAACTATTTCATCAAGGAGATAAATAAACATGTATATTATTAAAAGAGTATAGTACCATGTATTTGAAATTGTGCTGTTAGCAATCATGTTTGCCCAAAGTAAAGGAAGTCCTGCTGTACAAGGTATTTCTAAAATTGTAACCCCTGCAGCTAAAATTATAGTTCCTAAAATTATAGTGAAAAAGGTATTTTTAGGATTCATTAGGTTTCTTATTCTGTCAAATATTTTTGGTTTTTGTTTATCTGAAATAGTTAAAGAAATACCTTTTTTATACCAAAAATAGTCTTTAATATTAATTAGTCCAAAGATCACTGATATTAAAACAATTATTAATTTAATTATTGGGCTATAAAAAAAGATTAATGCGTTAAGCACACTTGTGATAAATAATCCGTATATTATAGCGGTTACTGTTAAAAATGTAGCTCCGATAATAAATATTTTTTTTCTAGATCCTGAATATACAATTATACTTAATAAAAATAATAATATCCATAGTGAACAGGGGTTAAGTCCATCTACAAAAGAAATAATTAATGTGTTTAAAAATAAAGATTTATGTTCAACACTAATTTCTTTACCAAATAATTTTATTTTATTTTCGCTATCTTTACTTGAAACATATTCGTTGCTACCAGGTAATTTTGTTGTAATAGATTCTATTGTATCTAATGGAGAGTTACAATTAATTTCTGTTGCGTAACATCTGTCAATTGCTTTGTTTAAATTATCTTTTATGTTTGTTTCTCCAGTAATGTATGTATTTCCAATAAATGCTGTTGGATATGCGTCTATTTGTATTGCATAAACTTCTTTGTATTTTAAAAATAAGTCTTTATTTTCTTGAAGATTCAGATTATGTTTTTGAATATTTAAATTTGGATATTTTGTTTCTATATATTTAAAATATTCTAATGTGTTAATACATTGTTGACAATCGTTAACATAAAATAAATTAATTAATATTTCCTTTCCTTTATTTGGTTCAAGAACAGTTGCTGTTTCTGGTGATTGAAATACAGTTACATAATTGGAGTCGCTAGTATACATTTCCCAAAGTTTTGGATCTTTTAAGTATATCATTGTATCTTTACAATTATTTATTGAGCAGTTATTAATTTTAGATATGATTTCTTGTTTAATATTTTCATTAAATCCAATCCATGATTTATTACCAATGAAAGTTATGGGGATACTTGTTGTTTTTTTATTAAATGTGTTTCCAAACTCAACAAGTAGTTTTGCACTATCTCGTACAGTGTCAAGTTCGAAATAATTTACTTTAACATTAAGATTTATATTCACATAATTCTTTAAAAAAGATTTTTCTTGAGCGCAGTAAGGACAATTAGATGTTCCAAAGAAATAAATATTAACTTCATTATTTGTTGTTTCTTGTGCGTTAATAATTCCTGAAAAAGTAGTTATTATAATTGCAAGTATTAATATTATTATTATGTTTTTATTCATTTTTTTGCCTTTTTGTTATTCACTGTTATAAATTCGTTAATTTCATTAATTAAATTTTTTTTATTTATTCCATACATTTTGCAAACAGAACCAATGTCTAAAATATCCATTTCCATTTTTGCCATAGGGCACATAACGCATGGAAAATTATGGCTTAAAAGTATATCTATAACTTCTTTCATTTCAAAAAGTTTTTTTAATTTAGTTTTATCTGTTATTTTCACAATTTATCTTTTTGACATTTCTTTAAGTTTTTTAATGATTGGAATTAATTCAGATATTAATTTATCTGCATCTTCAAAAGTTGTTTCTTTACCAAGTGTTATTCTTATGTGTCCTGCTTGTTTTGTGTCGTTTGCTTTTATAGCCTTAAGCACATGATTTTCGTTATTATTATTAGAACCACAAGCAGATCCTGTAGATACTTTTATTCTTCTTATATCTAAATTAAATAAAAGCGCATCTCCTTCAATTTTGTCAAATAAAAATGCAGTATGGTTACAAAGTCTATTTTCAAGAGGACCTAATAGTTTAACATTACCTAATTTTAAAATATTATCAATTAAATGGTTTCTTATTTTTTTCATATATAATATATCTTCTTTATTAATTACATTAATACATTCTTGAAAACCAATTATTCCAGGTACATTTAAAGTTCCACTTCTTAGATTGTACTCGTGGCCACCACCATGTAATAATGGAGTTAAATTAATACCTTCTTTTATTATTAAGGCTCCAATTCCTTTTGGTCCATATATTTTATGTGCATTTATTGTGACTAAATCTATATTTTGTTTTTCAAGATCAATTTCTGTTTTACAAAAACTTTGACAAGCATCTATGTGTAAAAATGTTTTCTTTTCAGAACAAATATTACCAATTTTTTTTATATCTTGAATGGTTCCAATTTCATTATTTCCATGTATGATTGAAACTATTATTGTATCATTTCTAATTTTATTTTTTAAATCTTCAAGATCTACAAATCCTTCTTTATCAACTTTTAAATATTCAACCTCATATCCTTGTGTTTTAAGGTATTTAACAGTATTAAGTACACTATCGTGTTCAATTGGAGTTGTAAGTATGTGTTTACCTTTATTAACATAACTCTGAGCAATTCCTTTAATTGCAAGATTATTACTTTCAGTTCCACCAGAGGTAAAAATAAGTTTATGGTTAGTTGCATTTAGTTTATTTAAAATAATATTTCTTGCATTTTCAACAAGTTCGTTAATTTCAACACCCAATGAATGCATGCTTGAACTGTTTGCAAAATTATCTGTAAAATAAGGTTTCATTTTTTCAAAAACTTTACTATCAACCGGTGTTGTTGCTGCAAAATCTAAATATATATATTTCATAATTTAATCTCCTTTATCGTATAAAGAACAAGCATCTTTACAAAATTCTTCTCTGTGTTTTTTAATATGTTTAATAAGTGGTTTGATTGTTTTTTTATTTAAAGTGTATATTATATATTTTCCTTTTCTTTTTGAAAAAACAATTTTACATTCAGAAAGAATTTTTAAGTTGTGACTTACTTTTGATTGCTCTTCATTAATATCATTACATATATCTGTAACTGTTTTATCTTTATCATATAAGGAATAAATAATTTTCCATCTTGTTTTGTTTGAAATTACTGTAAAAAAATAATATGATTCGCACTTCATATAAAATATATTATAGAAAATGTTTAAATATTTATTTATTATCTATATTTTTGATTTTTTAGATAAATATATATATTTAATTGAAATTGAAAAAATATGGTCTGATATTGTTCACTTGAATTAACTATCAATAATAAATTCCTTAGCCTTTTCAATATCATCATTATATAATAAATCAAAAAGTCTTTGGTAATCAAAATCAGTAGATACTTGTGTTTGTTTTATTTGTTCAAAGAAAATACTTTTTGATATTTCAAATAAATTATCTTTATTTTGTTCAATACTTTTAAGTTTTTCAACACTTTCTTTTAGGCTTTGTTCTTGAATTTTATTTGCAAATGAAATATAAAATATTTTTTTATAAGTTTCTTCAATTTCTTTAAAATTAATGTCTTTTATAAAATAACCTTCTTTTAGTTCTCCTTTAATTCTTATTCTTACAAAAGGTTTTTTGGTATGTTTGTTTTCTTTAAGTTTTTCAATTTCTTTAATTATACTTTCTTTAATTATGTGCACATCACATTTTTTTAAATTAAGATCTAAATAATATACTTTCCTTGTGTTGTTTATTGCTTTAAACTTAAGTTCGTTGGTTTTAGTATCAAGTATAAAATATCCTTTATCTTTATCAGATTCAATTTTTTTATTTTGTGTTGAGACTGTTGAACCTGGCATAATAAATTTTGTTTTGTCATTAATTTGTTCAACAACACTCCAGTGAAGATGTCCATTTGCAATAATATCAAAACCTTTTGGAAGATTACTAAGTGAGGCTATTTCATCTCCTTCAAATGGAAGATATTCTAAAATTGATTGGTGTATTAATAAAATATTATAATTGTCTTTAATTGGTTTTGGATTCCATTTTTCTAAAATATCTTTAAAATATCTATCTGGCATACCAGATAAACCAAAAATAGTTATTTTTTCATTTTCTTTTTCAATAGTAATTGAATCTGCATGAATTACTCTTAAAAAATTCATAACTTCTAAAAGTTCAACTGTTGATTTATAGTCTTTTCCTCTATATTCATGATTTCCAATAATTCCTATCATTGGTATTTTTAGTTTTTTATTTTGTCTTGATTCTAGGTTTATTTTATTTTTAATATCTACTTCATTTAAAAGATGAATTGCTTCATAATAAACTTCAGGGCTTGGAAGGGTTTTATCAAATAAATCTCCACAGGTAATTATAAAATCAATATTTTCTTCTTTAATTTGTGTAAATGCTTGTGATAATTGCACAAATGAATCCATTTCTAGTTCTGACCCAAAATTAAGTCCTAGATGCCAATCACTAAATATTGCAATTTTCATAAGTTTAACCTAATGTTTATAAACTATTCTAAATATAAAATATATAGTTTGAAACAATATTTATATGTTGTGCCTCGATGGCAGAACGGTCATGCATCCGCCTGCAGAGCGGAAGAATTGGGTTCGACTCCCTATCGAGGCTTTAAATTAGCAATTAAAATGTAAAATTTTAAAATTATGATAAGAAAGAAATCTTTTGTAAATATAATTATTATAAATTATATAAAAGGATTAAAAGGTGGGAAAATTAATGATATTAAATTATAAATATAAAAATTTAATTTTTAATACTTGTTTTATGAATGCTTCTGGACCATTATGTTCTACCTATGAAGTACTTTCTGAAATTGGTAAATCTAATTCTGGAGCTGTTGTTTTAAAGTCAGCAACAATTGAGCCAAGAGATGGGAATCCTGGTCCACGTTATTTTGAAAATAATTTGATTTCTATTAATTCTATGGGTCTTCCAAACCCAGGTTATAAAAAACTGATTGAAATTATTCCAAAATTAAAGGAATTTAATAAACCAATTATTGCAAGTATATCTGGTTTTTCAAAAGAAGATTATTTAGAAATGGTTAGAGAGTTTGATTCTAAAGGTGCAGATATTTTAGAAATAAATTTATCTTGTCCAAATATAGTTGGTAAACCACAGGCTGGTTATAATTTTGAATATTCAAAAGAAGTTTTAGAAGCAGTAAGAAAAATAACAACTAAACCAATTGCAGTTAAATTACCACCATATTTAGATTTAGTACATCAAAAACAAATTGCTGAAATACTAATAAATGCAAAAGTTGATTTTGCGGTTCTTATTAACTCTGTAGGTAATTGTTTAGTTATTTCTTGCATAATTTCAATGGTAGGATTATTTTTTAATACATTTGATATTCCATAATATAAAAAACCGGTTTTATATGGTGATTCAACTTTTGCCAATTGTTTAGTTATTTCTTGCATATATATTTTAAAATGTTCAATAGTAGGATTGTTTTTAAATATATTTGATATTCCATAATATAAAAAATCAGTTTTATATGGTGATTCAACTTTTGCCAATTGTTTAGTTATTTCTTGCATAATTTCAATGGTAGGATTATTTTTTAATATACTTGTAACTCCAAATTTTAAAAAATCTGATTTAGGTTGTGATTTAAATTTATCTAATTGTTTATTTATTTCTGCTAATATCTCTATATTTTCAACAACAATATGATTATTATTTAAAAACCATTTTTTTAATATGTCTAGTTTTTCCAGATCATATTTTGGTTTAGAATTTGTTTTTATAAGTTCTTTAGGAATCTTCTTTTTTACTTTAAAAGATTCATTTTTTATTTTTTCACTATTTATTATGATTTTTTTAAAATGTGTATTTTTTTTAGGGTTTGCAATGTTTCCTGTTGTTGCTTCTAATTTAACTTCTTGTTTTTTTATATAATCTATATACTGTAATTTTCCATCTGTATATTCTTTTATTTTTTCAACAATATTTTTATTTTTAATTATTACCATAGGCAAAATATTTTTTTTTTTAATATTAGTAATAATATTTTCATATTCATTAATGATTTTTTTTAAATGAATACTAAGTTTTTGTAATTTATTTTCATTATATTTGTTAATATTATATTTAGAAATAGATTTTATATAATTAAATTTAATACTTATTTGTTTTATATTTTTTAAATTTTTATTTTTTATAATTATTTTTTATTTATTTAATAAATGTTTTTTTTTAGAATTAGATGATTTATCAATTATTTTCTTTTTATTTGTTTTTTTTACTATAGAATTAGTAATAGTTTCTGATTTATTAATTTTTGGTTTATTTGATGGCACAATAGTATTGTTATCTAACTTATTAATTCTATTATTATGTATTTTATTATATAATTCTTTTAGTTTTAGAATTAGTTTTTTTTTAGAATTTAAATCCATTTCTTTTTGTTCAATAATATTTTTTAATAACAATTTAAAATGAATATCTATTTCTTTAGATTTAATTAATGTAAGTTCTTTAAATTTATTGCAATAATAAGTATGTAAATCTATTTTTTTTTGTTTATATTTAGTTTTTTTTTTAATTTTTTTTTCTTCTTAACATTTATTTTCTTTTTAACA
>CAZQEL010000003.1:0-22173 GCA_964591795.1 uncultured archaeon
ACCTACGACCTATCGGTTAACAGCCGATTGCTCTAACCACTAAGCTACTGAGGCAGAATTTACTAATATAGATATTATAAAATTAGTATTAAATAATTAAGAACACAAATATATTTAAACCTATTTCTTTCATAATAAAAGAGCTATCATAAAAAGGTTTCTAAGGCCAGTTGTAAACCCAATTATAATTATAAAAAGCTTAAAATAATTATTTAAATATTCATTTTTTATATATTTATCAATTAAAAAAAGTAATAAAACACAAAAACTAATCTTAACTAGTAAAAATAGATAAGGACTGATTGAAATTACTAAATGAGAAACAACATGTTTTTCAATAAATTGAGCTTTAATAAAAACTAATGAAAAAAAGGTAGTAAACCCATCTAATGTTTGCGAAAATAAAGCTAATAAACTCACATTATTTTTAAAAAAATTAGAATTAAATAATTTAAACAAATAATAAACTATTAAAAATAAAATACTTGAAAATAAAATTATTTTAAAAAACAAAAAAACATTAATTAAATTTATTAAGAATAATAACAACAAAGGAAGCAATAAAATACTACTAATTACTATTAGTGTTTTTTCAAAATTTAAATTATATAGTTTAGACACAAATAACGAACTTTCAAAAGCAATTAAAAATAACAAACCAAGAAATATAAATAAATGAGGATAATAAAAATAAAATCCAAAGGACAACGGATTACTTGAAGGCATTATTAAATTACCTAATGAAGTGTATGTTAATGAAAACATACGTAAAATAGAACCAATTAAAATAAACATACAAACTGAAAGTATAAAATTAAGATTAATCTTAACCTTTCTAAATATTAGATAAGGATAAACTACAAAAAAATAAACAATAATTCCTAAAATAGAATAAGTTAAAGTATTAATAATATTATAACCATTACTAATAAGATTAAATTTAGACAAAAGTTCAATTGTTTTGTAAATACTTATTAAAGACATTTATAATTACTCAAAATTATATTTTTTTTTAATTATTATAAATTTATTTAAATTAACTAGATGTTTTTTTTAAAACACTTTAGTTAATAAATATATAATTACACATTTGGGTTTAAATTGTTTATTATTCTATAATTATATATATGATAGAAGTTAAAGCAATAAAAGTATTAAATAAAGAAGCTCAAAAAGTTATTCAAGAAATCAAAGAAAGTAGTAACTTTAATACAGATTATAAAATAGTTAAAGAAAAGAACTATATTTTAGTGCCAATTAAAAAAATTACAAAAAATATTGAAAATAAAGAAATTATTATTATTAAAAATCCAGAAAAACAAAAAGAGATAGGGCTTTCATATAAAGAAATATTATTAAAAAAAGGGATTTTAAATGAAATTATCAATAGTTTGCCTTCTTCTTACGATATTGTAGGAAATATTATAATAATTAACATAGAAAACAAAGAAACCTGTGATAGATATGGATCAGACATAGGTAAAGCACTACAAACCATCCACCCTCACGTAAAAACACTACTAAACAAGTCAAAAGAACACCATGGAGTATTTAGAACCCAAGATTTAGTGTGGATCTATGGTGAAAATAAGAAAGAAACAATCATCCAAGAAAACGGGTGTTTTTTAAAAACAGATGTTGAAAAAGTATTTTATTCAACAAGACTTGCAACAGAAAGAAAGAGAATAGCATCATTAGTTAAAAAAGACGAAATAGTAGGTGTGTTTTTTGCAGGCGTAGGTCCTTTTTCAATAGCCATTGCAAAACTTGCAAAACCAAAGAAAATAATTTCAATTGAACTTAACCCAATAGGCGTTAAGTACATGAAAGAAAACATAATTAAAAACAAAATGCAAAACCTAATTATTCCAATTGAAGGAAACGTTAAAGAAGTTTGTAAAAATTACCCAAATTATTTTGATAGAATTCCTATGCCTCTTCCAAAATCTGCTGAAGATTTTTTAGATGACGCTATTTTTTCAATAAAGAACAATGGAATAGTACACATATATAATTTTGTTTCAAAAAATGAGCCATTTCTAGAAATTGAAAAAATACTAAAAGAAAAAGAAATTAAAAATAATTGTAAAATTGAAACTATTTTTAAAAAAGTAATTAGAAGCTTCTCACAAACAACAGTTCAGATTGTAATGGATTTAAAAATTAAAAAAAATTAAAGACCTTTCTTAATTGAAAGATTCTTTTTCTTTTTAGTTTTTTTAGAAGCTACATTCTTTTTAGTAACTTTTTTTGATTTAATATTAGAAACAATATTTTTTACACTTTTTATTGAATCACTCTTTCCTTGCAAAGATAGTTCTTGTTTTCTTCTTTTAAGTTCTTCAATTTGTGTTTCAATAACTCTTCTTTCAAGTTCGTTAGCAGTATCCATTACTTTTTCAGAAGAATAAACTAAATCTTTTTTATTTTCTTTTAAATATTCTTTATTTTTAATCTTTTGAAGCTCAAAAAGGTATTTATCTCTCATTTCTTTATAAGTAAAAGGACTTATCTTACCTTCAAGCAATTTACTATCCAAATAACCAATTTGTTTGATTAAACCTTCTTTAGAATGATTTCGTTTAAATTTTTCAACTTCAACAACAATTGCAACAATCATTAAAAACAAACCAAATACCACAACGTAAAGATAAATATCTTTTTTCTCTTTTGAATAAACATAAACATTTTGAGAAGAAATTTGATTTGTATCTTTAGTAGTGTCAACAATTACTAAAGACGCATCAGTTGTATTTGAAATATCAATAACCAGTTCATCTAAATCAGTATTAAGATAATAATCAAGAACAACAGATTCAACTTCATATAAATAATTTGAAAAATTAAGTATTGAATTTGAAATACTCATTTGTGATTTTGCTTTTGATTCATTAGTAAATTTATTAGCATTAAAAGATTTATAATAGTAAATAGCATGATCAAGGAAAATTTTAGACCAAACGTTATTTTCATTACTCATAGCGCTTTGAGATCTTAATTTTGAAACCAAATCATCATATTTTATATTAAAATCATTTACAGAAATATTATTTTTAGTATCTTCCTGTGTTTTAATTACTGCAAGAGCACTAGCAGAATCATAAAGAGAAGTTACATACCATCCTCTTTCAAAGTTTCTTTTAGAAGCATCAAGACGTCTTTTTAAATCATCATTATTAGTTAAATCAGGAGAAACCAAAACTAATTGATTTTCAACAGCAATTATATTTTGTTGAGCCCTTTCCTTAAAATGATTAGATTCAACAAACTTTACTCCTGAATTTGTAACTGACACATCCAAAAAACTATTTGAAATTTCAGCCCATGCAACAGCATAGGCATAATCTTGAATTTTTGAAAAGTTTGAAATTGGTGTAGTTAATTGTATTTTTTCTAATTTATCTCTAGCCCAAGTGATTCTTTGTCTTGCACCAACACACCATTCTAGAGATGAAAGAGCACAGTTTGTAGATCTATTTTCTGTAATTTTTATTTTGTCTTCAAGACTACTAAGTCTTAAATCAAAAACTATAGATGAATCAGATAAAATTGAAGGATTAGTTATAATTTCATCAACAGTAATAATATTTACGTATGCTAAAAATGAATTATTAGCAGCAGAATAAAAATAATTATTTTCATTATATTTTTTTGAAATATTTAAAAGTTCTTCAGAATAATTAATTGTAGATAAAAGGTTTTGCAAAACAGAAGTGTCTTTTATAGTTGAAGTTGTAAGTTCAGCTTTTGCTTTTACAAGCTTTTCTTCAGTAACCTTTATGTAATCTGCAGTAATTTGTTTTAATGGTGTTACTGCTTCTGAATAGTTTATACTATCATAAATAAAATCATCAATTACTTCTTTCTTATCAATATTAATATCAATTGAATTAATATCATCAAAAGCATATTCTAAAATATTTTCTATTTTTGAAACTTCAATAACCTTAAGACCCCAATTTTCATAAGCATAGTCAACTAAATCAATTTGTTCTATTTCATCATCTTCATTAATAACCTGCATTCTGTTACCTTGAGGTATGAAAAATAATTTAATTCCAATTTCTCCAGCTTTTTTAGCTTTTTGATAAATTCCTCCAACATCACCAATATAACCGTCAACTGTTATTGCACCAGTTATACTTACACTTGGATTAAAAATTTCATCTTTAAACATTGAAATTAATAATAAAGCCATTGCTCCACCAGCAGAAGGACCATCAATACTATATGCATTTGATTCAATATCAAGTGTAAAATCATATTTTTTATTAATATTATTACCTATTATATTTTCAGTCACTGCAATTGCATTTTTAAAAGATTCTTGTGTTGCAGAACCAACAATAGATTCATCAATTGAAGAAAATATTTTTCCAGTACCATCAACAACCTTAATATTTAAATTTGCTGCTTGAGCACTATCTTCTCCAGATACAGCAAATATTTTCATATCTCCTGCAGGAATAAGTGCAAATAGATTTGGTACTAATAAAGTTAATATTAATAAAATATATATAAATTTGTATTTCATAGTATAATCACATCTCATAAACAGGTTTATAATCTATTATAAATATAAGAGTTATATTTATTTAAAGGTTACTTTTTCTTATTTTTAAAAAGAAGATTAAATTTTTTGGTTGTATATAAAATATTTTTTCTTCCTTTTTTTTCAATAGATATTAAATCAAGATCTTTAAGTATTTTTAAATCCTCATAGGGTCTTTTTCTAGTAATTTTAAATTGCTCAACAGGTGTGTTTAAAGAAATAAATGCTAATGTTTTAAGCTCTGATTTTGAAAGAGTTGTTCCTGTTGCAAAAATATTAAATGAATGAAATTCAGGTTTAACTATTATTTCAAGTTTACCGTTATCAATTACTACTGCTAAAGAAGTTTTACGTTTAGTATAATCATCTATTAAATCAGCTATTTGAATATCAATAATATCTTTTAAAATATTTGGAAAAGAAGAATATATTTTCTTTAAAGAAATTGATTTAGGGGATAAAAAAAGAATTGCCTCTATTGCTTGTTTTAAATAATCACTACTTGTTTGGTCCATATTTAATCTCTATCTAACATTAATTGACTATAAAATCAACAATTACATCTAAAATATAATTTCCAGGAATAATAATTACCATTTCAATAGAAACTTAATTATTTTTATTTTTTATAAAAATTATACCTAATCAGAGTAAATTATTTTAAAAATATAAATATTTTAAATAGTTTGTTTTATAAATTTATTTTAAAAAAAATACTTATCAGTTACAACTATTAGCATAATTGGAAACACTCCCAGTAGTAGATACATTGTTACTATAACTACCCCAACAATAATAAGTTAAAAGATTCCATTCACAACATGAATAACCTCCAGCTTCACAAATATCCTCACAATAGGAAATGCTGCAAAAACCATTTAACAAAATTCTATCAGATCCACTACAAAACTGTTCAACAATTAAAGAATTACAAGTAGTTGTTGGTAAAAATGTTGCTGTAATATCTTGATTAGAATCCATTACAACAGTACAAGTTAAATTTGTATCATAACTTGCACAATCACCACTCCATCCAGAAAAATAATTACCAGTTTTTGGTGTTGCAGTTATTAAAAAAGAATTTGGATTTGTATTTATTCCTCTTGGATAATTACCAGTACAATTTGAAGAATACAAAGGACAATTTATAGCACCACCTAATCCATAAACATTACCATTCCCAATAACCTTTAAATTAAAAGGATAAGTTATATAATCTGTATCAATTGATGCAGTTTTTGCAGAATCCATAACTAAAGTACAATTTTTATCTGTAGTTGCAGCAGCACAATCGCCCCCCCAAGTAGTTACATATCCAAACCATGGTTCTGCTCTAGTAAATATAACAGTAGAGTCTACTGGAAAATTAGCAGTACAAGGTGTAGAAGTACCACAATTAATCCCTTCAGGAGTACTTATAACTAAATTACCACTCCAATTAGCAAGCTTATTTAAAGTAAATAAATAAGTTGGAACAATAGTTGAAAAATTTGCAGTCAAAGTAGTTGCTTGAGCAGGCATTGTATAAGTGAAATATTCATTTGAACTTACTGACCCATTTAAATCAGTCCAATTTACAAAACTATAACCTAAATCATAATCTAAAGAAGTTGTAACACTAACACTCACAGATACAGGAGTATCAGAAGGATAATTACCATCACCAGCTAAAATAGCAGAAACTGAAGTTGGATTTTTAGCTAAAGTTAAATTATAAGTTGGAACAACAGCTGAAAAATTTGCAACAACATTTTTATTAGCATTCATATTAACAATACAAGTTCCAATTCCTGAACAAGCTCCACTCCAACCAGTAAAACTACTACCAGCTGAAGTAACTGCAGTTAAAGTTACTGAAGTTCCAGAATCATAAGTTTGAAAACAATCAGTACCACAATCTATACCAGTTGGAGAACTTGTAACTATTCCTGTACCAGTACCGTTTCTTGAAACATTTAAAATATATGTTATAGAAGTTGCAACTATAAAATTTGCAGTTAAATTATAATCATTTGAAGGCATATTAAAACTATAATTTGCATTAGAACTTACTACTGATCCATTTGAATCAGTCCAATTATAAAAAGTAAAACCTACTCCAGCAATAGCATTAACAGGAACCGAAGAACCAGAAGCATAAAGTCCAGAAGTAATAACAGTTCCATTACCAGTAATTAATAAAATTAAATTATAATTTGTTGCAGAAACAACAGGATCTTGTGGATAATTATTATCATTATAATTAGTTAAATCTGTTAAAAAATTATCTAAAGTTGCATCAGTTTTATTATCAATATCAGTTGCTTGATCAGTTTTAGATCCAATAAATCCAAATAAAATTGAAGCTAAAATAACCGAACCTAAAATAAGTACACTTAAAATGACAATCATTTCAATTGATACTTGAGCTTTTTTATTTTTTAAGTTTTTAAAATTAGTTTTATTTTTTAAAGATTTTTTAATCATAATTAATTATCAATTTATATATTATATATAATTATACATGTATTAAATTTATAAACCTTTTTAAAAATAGTTAAAATTAACTTAAAGTAATAAAACTATGTTTAAAACAATAAATTAACTATTAAACTTGCTATTTTAAAGTTTAAAAACAATCAATACCACAATCTATACCAATTGGATAACTTGTAACTGTTCCTATACCAGTATCTACTTTAAATACAGATGATAAATATTAACCTAAAAATGAAAATGTTGCTGTAATATTTTTTGCAGAATCCATTACAACAGTACAAATTCCAATTCCTGAACAAGCTCCATTCCAACCAGTAAAACTACTACCAGCTGAAGTAACTGCAGTTAAAGTTACTGAAGTTCCAGAATCATAAGTTTGAGAACAATCAGTACCACAATCTATACCAGGTAAAAAACTTGTAACTATTCCTGTACCAGTACCGTTTCTTGAAACACTTAAAGTATATGGAGTTGAAGTTACATTTGCATCTTGCCCACCAGAACCATCATCATAAGTTGACAAGTTTGTTAAAAAATCAACAACAACAGCTTCAGTTTTATTATCAACATCAGTTGCTTGATCAGTTTTTGAACTAAAAAAACCTAATAATACTGATGCCAAAACAATTGTAGCCAAAATAAGCACACTTAAAATAACAATCATTTCAATTGAAACTTGAGCTTTTTTAGATTTTACTAAGTTCATTTTATTTTTATTTTTTAAAATATTTTTATAAATAGTTTTTTTAACCATAGTTAATCATAAATATTTTTTATACATATAATATGTAGTTACTATAAATATATAAATCTTTGTTAAAACTGCTAAAATTAAAAACTAAATTAACTTAATAAAAATTTCAAAAAAGAAATCATCTTACAAAACATTTATTTTTTGATCCTATGATAAAAATAGAAGTGGTATAAACAAATTGTTTACAACATCAAAATTAGTGAAATTTTTAAAAAATAAATTTTTAAAGATCAAACAACCATTATTATCAGCAATTTCTTTAATTAAAGAATACAAAGTATTTATTTTAACCTTAATGTCTTTATTAATTCTTGGAACAATAAACTCAATTTTAATTTTTTCCTTTATTATTCTTTCAAAATTTTTAAGTGCTAAAATATATGAAATTAATTATAATCTTTTTCTACTAAATAATTATCAAAAGCATATAATTTATTTGTTTTTTTATTCATAAAAATATTATACATATTAATATCTTCAATATCTATATTATTTTCTCTAAGTTTAGATCTAGCACTAATTTCAAATTCGTTAAGAAAAGATAGCAATCTATTATTATTACTAGATTCTATGAATTCATTAACTAGAATAAATCTTTTTGGGTCCATATGCTCATATGCAATAAAAGATTTCCCTGATTCTTTATTTAAAAATGCAAAATATGGTTTTACTATATTTACTCCTAACCCTTCTAAAATATAAAGAGCTTTTACTTCATTGTATGCATGTCTATTATATTCTTTAAAAACATGTGGAGATCCTTGTTTAAGAAATATTTTTTTAGAGCCATATTTTGTTTTAATATTCATAATAAACATTTGTAAAGAACTATTTGAATGTTTAGGAAGTGATTCTTTAATTACAGAAAATTCATATTTATTTTTAAATTTATTTATTCCAGATTTATTAATTAATTCACTTTCAGATTTAGAAAAAGAATCTATTATTTTTAAAAAATTAGGTAATTCCATCAGAATTTTTTTTGATTCAGCAGTATAAAACAAACCTTTTTTAAGAATTTTATTAAAATAAGTTATTTTCTTATTTATTTTAATATCATACTTTTGTCTTCTGACTGATTTTCTAACTTCATTAAAAATGGGTTTTTCTATTTGATTTTTTATTTTTTTAATATCAAAATTTCCTTTTTTTAAAATTACAGCCATAATTAATCAATAAAATCCACAATATTTTCAAGAAGTTCAATCTATTAAGATAAATTATTTAATTTTGCTCTTTCAATAATTCTAATATTTTTCCCTAGAAGAACATCATCTAACTTATCAAAGATTACAAATTTGTTATTTTCTATTAACTTCTTTTTTAAATCTTCTGATTTTAATTCAAATATTTTATATATATAATATGTAGTTACTATAAATATATAAATCTTTGTTAAAACTACTAAAATTAGAAATTAAATTAACTTAATAAAAATTTCTGAAAAAAAATCATCTTGCCAAACATTTATTTTTTGATCCTGTGATAAAAATAGAAGTGGTATAAACAAATTGTTTACAACATCAAAATTAGTGAAATCTTTAGAAAATAAATTTTTAAAGGTCAAACAACCATCGTTGTCAGCACTTTCTTTGATTGAAGAATACAAAGTGTTTATTCTAACATTGATATTTTCATTAATTCTTGGAACAACAAAATCAGTTTCAGTTTTTTCCTTTATCATTCTTTCAAGATTTTTTTTAGTAGGTTTATGCATGATAAAATCAATTGCTTCAATTAATTCATCAAGTGAAACTTGACCTTCTTTATTTCTTATAGGATTATTTAAATTTAATGTGTTTAGTAAAATATCTTCATCTTTTGGGAAAATAAGTTCGTCTTCTGGTTCTATACTTGTAAGTTTAAGAGTGTAAGCTTTTATTTTTAAAAGAATACTAGCAGCTAAAAGAGCATTTGCTGGAACTAAAAGATTAGCATCTTTAAGTGCAATTATTTTTTTAAGATAGAGATCAGTTAATGAAACTATATTAATATTCCAAATATCAAATTCATTTGATTTAACAAGATCAAATAACAATAATTTCCAGTTTGGTTGATCAATAATAGTAATTAGTCTATCCATAATTAATTAACCACCAAAAAAGAATAAAAAGTAGAAGGTTTTAGATATCTAAAACCTTAGCATTGAAGTTTTGCGCTTCAATGTCACATAATTTAATTTTTTTACTTTGTCCTTCAATATATAAAACAGTATCTTTTTCAAAATAGATTGTAATAACATCAGTTATTAATCTAAATTTAACAGTTTTAGATTTTAATATTTCATCAAAAATTAAACCTAAATTTTCTGAAGGAACAATTATATCTATACCTTGCTTTTTACCTTTAACTTTATTTGCAACTTCAACAATATCAACTGTACCCACCACATTAAACTTTAATATAAATTCCTTAACATCAAAAGAATTAAATAATTTTTCAATATATCCCTTTGCGTTAATTGTATCTGAAAAAGTATATGTTCTGTAAGATCTATATCTTTCTAAAAAAGAATTAGCGTCTTCCATTTCTTTTTGTAAATCATTTACTTCTTCTTTTATTTCAGAAACAGTTAAATTCATTTTTTTAAATAAAGAAATTAATTTTCTTTTTTTGATCTCTTCTTCAATATCTTTTTCAACATATGTATTTTTTTTAGCAATTTCTGCAATTTCTCTATAATCTATAATCAAATTATTTAAAATATCATGTAATGGACCATAAAGTTCAATAACTTTATTTGTCCTATAAAGACTCTTATTTAAAGATTCAAAAGATTTTTTTAGTTTATTATTTATATCAGTCATAAAAACCCTCTAGTTTAATTTTATTAAAAACCCCTAATAATATGATTAATCATATATTTAATAAAGGTATCTTTTATGTATACTTACTTACTTCCTTTTATATCTTTAAAAGCTTGATATGCTGCAACTGCACCTTGAGATGTTGATGTAACTATTTGCTTAAGTTCAGTTTGATTAGTACAATCACCTGCTGCAAAAGCACCAGGAATATTTGTTCTTTGTTCTTTATCAACAATAATTTCTCCAAACTCATTAAAATTAACCTTTAATTTTTTTAAAAGATCTGTATTTGGAACATGTCCAATTTCAACAAATACTCCATCTAAAATCACTTCCTTATTATCTTTAAGAATAATTTTTTCTAATTTTTCAGAACCAACAAGTTCCTTAAGTTCAGCATTATAAATTATTTCAATATTTTTCTGTTTATAAAGTGAATCAAGCCACATTGGTTCAGCTCTTAAAGAAGCCCCTCTATATATTAAATAAATCTTTGATGCAATTTCAGAAAGTAAAAGAGCAGCAGTAACAGCAGCATCAGAACCACCAATAACAGCAACTATTTTATCTTTATAAAACATACCATCACAAGTAGCACAATAATGTACACCCTTACCTAAAAATATTTTTTCATTTTCAATATTTAAAGTTCTTTTTTTTTTACCTATCGCAAGAACAACTTTTTTTGTTTTAATAGCTTCTTGATCTGTATTTACAATAAAATAATTTTTTTCTTTTTTAATATCCATTACTTTTTCATATTTTATAGGAATATTTAAGTAATTTATTTGCTCTGTCATTTTAGACATAAGATCCATACCTGAAATTTCCATAAAACCAGGGTAATTACAAATCATATGAGCTGAAGCTGTAGTTCCTCCAAAAGAATCAGTAAAAATTATAGTTGACATTTTATATCTTCCAGCATAAAGTGCAGCTGACATAGCGGCTACTCCGCCACCAATAATTGTTAAATCATACATATTTTCAGTCATAATTAATCACATTTAAAATTAAAAAAAACATTTGCATATGTGTGCAAATAGTTATATATATTATTAATACAAAATATATTTAAATAGAATTAAAAGAAAAAGAAAAAAAGATTTTTATTATAAAAAAATCTCTAACTTTCTATATTAAGCTTTAATTTTGCTTTAAGCTCTCTATATCTGTTTCTGATAGTAACTTCTGTTACACCAGCAACATTTGCAACTTCTTTTTGTGTTCTTCTTTCACCTGTCATTAATGCAGCAATATAAACTGCAGCTGCAGCAACACCAGTTGGTCCACGTCCAGAAATTAAACCTGATGCAATTGCTTTTTTAACAATAACTTTAGCTTTACTTTCAACTTCAGCTGATAATGTTAAAACAGAAACAAATCTAGATATATAATAACTAGGATCTGTTAAAGGAACAGCAATATCAAGTTCTTTTACAATAAATCTATAAGTTCTTCCAATTTCTTTTTTAGTTAAACCTGATGCTTCAGCCATTTCATTTAATGTTCTAGGAACATTATATGTTCTACAAACAGAATATAATACAGCTGATACAACAGCTTCAATTAATCTTCCTCTAATAAGCCCTTTTTCAACAGTTTTTCTATATAATAAAGCTGCTGTTTCAACTAAAGGAGTTGGAATATTTAAATATGATGAAATTCTTTTAAGTTCTGCTAAAGCAATAGATAAATTTCTTTGAACAGAGTTTGATATAGAAGATCTTTTATGCCATTTAATTAATCTATACATTTGAGCTCTTGATTTAGTAGAAAGTTTATTACCTCTTAAGTCTCTACCTGATCTTTCAATCATTGTTTCAAGACCTTTATTTATTTTTGTATATTTCATTGGTGACCCTGTACCAACATTATCTTGTTTTTCAGAATTATCAAAAGTTCTCCAGTCTTTACCTGTATCGATTACTTCATTAGAAAGAACAGTATGACACTTACTACATATATATTCTCCAGATTTTGCATCTCTATAAACTTTTGTATTTCCACATTCAGGACATTTTACCATTTTTTAACACCTCTATAGAATTTGTTTTTTTACAAAAATATTATTTGTCATATATTTTTTTAAAATCTCACAAAATTAGTTTAATAATTATTATATTTAATAAAGCTTTCTTAAAAATAAGCAAACCTATATAAACAACATAGTTTTCATAGTATAAAAAGGTTTTGTAGAATTATGTATAGTTAGTTGTCAAATTTATACTTTATGGTACTTGATGTAAATGAAGGCCTGAAAAGAATCCTTATTGGATCTCTATTTGGATAATAGATTACTGCATCATTATCTTTTATAGCAGCAATTTTTAATAAAGCTACATTTTCATCCCTAAAATCAGTTTTATACTTACTTGTAAATAAAGATGAAAGCACAGTATTATCTCTAATAATTTGAAGAATACTGTTTCCAAGATAAATATTATTAAAAACAAGACTTTGTTCAGGAAATACCAAAAGAACATCCTCTTTAACTGATAAGGAAATTTCTTCAACAATAGTTTTAATAAAATAAGGATAAATTGGATCTTTTTCATCAATAGAAATTATTTTTGCAGAACCAATATTTTTATATCTTTGTTTGAATAATAATGAAACATCTGTTTTTCCAAAAAATTTATTATAAATTTTATTTAAAATGGTTAATTTTAAAATAACCCTTTGTTTTTCAAAATCATTAATTTCAGGATTTATTGGAATTAATTTAATTCTTTCAATTAAATCATCTATTGTTATTACTTTATCATCATAAACAGCATGTAAAATATCTAAAGACACATCCTTAAAAGAAAAAATATTTACAAAAGCATCAAATGGTATTTTAAAAAGAGGTATTTTTATATCTAAATAATTAATTTTTTTAACAGGAAAACCAAATGGATCCATATCAAGATTAAAATGAGTAAAAATATCTGAATTTTGTTGAGGGTAACCTAAACTTACATAACTATTAATACTATCAAAAACAACAACCATTTTTGAAGATAATAAATAATTTTCACAAATAACTTTTGATATAAATAATCTTTGGTCTAAATTTGGTCCATAAACAAGAACTGATTTTAAATTAGAAAGAGAAGTTGTTACTGAAATATCTTTTTTCTTACCTAAAATTAATTTATCTAACGGACTACTAGATTTAAAATCTAAAGCCAAAGGCATATTTGATAATGATTTTAAAACTTCTGGATCTGAAAAAAAATAATTATTACTTTTTTCATCAGCCATTTTTAAAGAAATTAGTTTAATATTATATGATTTTATTACTGAAATTACAGAGCCTACCATTTTATTTAATTCTAATATTTTTTTATCAACATGATATGACAAAGTATTAACATCAATATATTCTGTTTCAGTATGAAGTAGAAGATATTTAAAATTATTTTCAGTACCAATATCAACATGCTTATGATAAACAATTGCTGGATAAGGCAAAGTTTCTGCAAAAGTTTCAATATCACCTTTTACTACAAAAACTTTGTAAACTTGGATAAGTGCATTAGTTTTATCTCTTAGTCTTAAAAAAGAAACAAAAATATCATCCTTATAAAGTATATTTAGTTCTTGATTACCATATTTGCCATCATACAATGTGTTCCAAGTATTTAATGAAATCATAACTAAGTCTCTTTATAATAAATATTATATTTAATATTTAAAACAAAACATTTTTAATAACTTACATTTAAAATAATAAATAGTAAAAATAAGGTGTTTGAAAATATATGGTTGATAAAAAATTAATTCAAGAAACAATTTCAGAACTAATTGATGCAAATGTAGATAAAGATACAATTTATTCAACATTAAAAGAAATTGGTGTAGATGAAGAAGAAGTAGAAAAAAACTACAAAGAAGCACTAACCAATAGAGAATTAAAAACTCAAGAAGATTCAAAGCAAACAATAGCTAAAGAAAAACAAGAAAATGAAACTAAAAAAAATGCAAATACTAAAGAAAACACCAAAAAAGAAAATAAAAACGAAGAAGACACTGAAACTAACAAAGAAGATGATGAAGATATTTTTTCAACAAAAGAAGTAGTTTCTAAAAAAACAACTAAAACTGATTTTGTAGATAAAAATAAAAATGAAAATGAAGATAGTCTTGAATCTGAACTTAAAGAAACTACTAAAAATGTTGATGAATTAAATAACAAGAATATTTTTAAAGAAACAACAAAAACAAATACATCCTCAAACACAAAACAACTTGATTATATGCAAAATCAAATAACTGAAATTAAAGCAGAAATTAAAGGTCTTACAAAAATAATGAAAGACATTTTAGATGAAAATAGAAAAATATTAGGTAAAATATAATTTATTTTAATAAAAAACCATATTCTTTATTTGTTATATGATCCAAAATATCAAATAACAAATTTTCTCTTTCTAAAAAAGATAAATCTCCAAAAAAATATTTAAGCATATCTTCTATTTGATCCATAGAAAAATCAGAAAAAATATATGCAAACATACCCCTTAAGTTATTTTGTGTAAACAACTTTGAATTTTTTTCAAAGTATTTTTTAGAGGTAGTTCTGGATGTTAATTTTGTATTTTTAGTTTTAAATAATAAAACATCTTTTACAAAATTCTTTCCTCTATTAAATAATGAAATATTATCCTTTGCTTTCATAGAATTACTCTTCCCACCCATAGATCCTTTTGGTTTTAATAAAAAAGATTTAACTTCTTTTTTAACTTTTTTAACAGATGAAACAATTATTTTATGCAAAAAAATATCAACTCGCATTTCCAAATAATTTACTAAAGTCCATATCATCAGACTCAGTTTTCTTTTCTCTTGAAAAATAATTTGTTAAAAGTACAACAAATAAAAGAACTATTGAAGAATAAATTAAAAATGGAGAAACTCCTACAAAAAGGGTGAAAATTACAAAGTAACCTAAAAAAACAAGAAGATTCCACCAACTTTTATCAAATAAAAAATAAATACCTAAAATAAATGGTATAGAAACTAAAAAATCATATTGAATACACAATACTACAATAACAAGTAAAAAAATTCTAGTTAATATCTTTTCCAATCTAATTTCACATTTTATAATTTAAATTTTTTAACTAATTTTTGAAGGTCAGGAAAATTGACATAATAAATAACAATTCCAATAACTGCAAACCATACAAAATGAGGATATTGAATAAATAATAAATAAACAAGTACAATTGTAAGAATAACTGAAAATGTGTTATTTGCAATTTTACTTTTTGTCCATGAATAAATCACAACAGAAAATAAAAGTATAAGCACAATCCAAATCATTTGTTGGAAAGCACTTAAATATATTATATTATTCATAAAGTTCATATATAATCAAATAAAGGAAGAAAAGATTTATAATTACTTAGCTTTTCTATTATTTGCTCTATTTGAAGGTCCAGCTTTTTCAGTACCAATTCCCTTACGTACAAGGCCTCTATTTTTCTTACCTTGACTTGTAAGACCTCTTTGAGCTCTTCTTTTATGTGTTTTATCTACAATCCAGTTAAGATCCATATCATTAACTATTGATGGATGATGAGGATCAATCATTATTATTTCATAATACTTGTGTTGTCCGTCTTCTCCAACATAATATGAATTTAAAACTTCTAAATTAATAAATGCTTTATCAGCTTTATTTTCAGCCATTCTTTGAATAGATATCCTTCTTGTAATTTTATTTACACCCATTCTTTTAGGTCTTCTTGCAGCTTTAGGTCTTAAAATTAACCCTCCACCTTTTCTAACCTTTACAAATACAACTGAAATACCTTGTTTTGCTTTATAACCTAAACTTCTTGCTCTTGGTATGTTTGAAGGTTTATTAATCATTATTATAGATCCTTCAATCTTTCTAAATTCAATTAATTTTTTAGAATACACTTTTCTATAATCATAGTCAGTATCTCTTTTTTTCTTATATTCGTTTTCAATTGTTTTTTGAATATATTTATTTGCTGTTGTCATTAAAAAATCACACTCTTTTTAATTTGTTTTATATAATTATTATTTTAATCAAATAATATTCTAATATAATTATGAAACAAAATATTTAAATAGTAAATGTAATTTAAAGCTTAAATTAGCCTTATTACACAAAATCAATAAAAATACAAGATAAATATGCTTACTAAAAAAATTATAATCACTAAAAAACATTTTAATATGATGATTAAAGATATATTAATAGATTTAAATATTAATCCAGAAACGGTTCTTGTAAAAATAAAAGATAAATTTACACCAATATCCTATGTTATTAAAAAAAAAACAGAACTAGAAGTTTTAGAAGTTATTAAAGTGTGAAATAAATATGAATATTAAATGTAGTAAATGCCAAAAAGATGCTATGATTTATCTACCCTATGGAAAACATAATCTTTGTAAAGCTCACTTTAATCATTTTTTTGAAAGTAGAATGAAAAAAACAATTAGACAATTTAAATTATTTTCAAATAAAGATTATCTCGGAATAGCAACCTCTGGTGGTAAAGACTCAATGGTGTTATTATACTTAATAAATAAAATATTTAAATCAAAAAGAATTAAATTTTGTGCTATTTTTGTAGACGAAGGAATAAATAATTATTCTAACAAAACTTTTCAAGTTGTTAAAACCTTTTGTAAAAATAACGATATTAAATTAGTTTATTCATCACACAAAAAAGAATTTGGAATTTCAACACAAGAAATTGGTAAAAAACATGATAAACGTGAAGGAACTATTTGCACATATTGTGGAGTATTAAGAAGAAAAACTCTAAATAAACTTGCAAAACAAGAAAAAGTAACTTTAGTGCTCACTGGACATAATCTTGATGATGAATGTCAAACAATTTTAATGAATCTTTTAGATAATGATATAATTAGATTTTTTAGAACAGGGCCTTATGCAGGAATACTTAATTTAGAATATACAAAACCAAGAATTAAACCTTTTTATTTAACTCCAGAAAAAGAAATTGCAGCATATGCACTTTATAATAAAATCCCATTTTATGATTCTAATTGTCCATTTTTCAGAACTGCAAAAAGAAATCACTTTAGAAGTTTTTTAAATGAAACTGAAAGTTTACATCCAGGGTCTAAATTTTCATTAATTAAATCTTTTTTAAAAATTAAAGAAATAAAAGATATTAAAAATACAATTAAAGATTTAAAACCAATAAGAAGATGTAAAGAATGTGGCGAAGAAACCAGTCAAGACATTTGTAAGTCCTGTGAATTATTAAAAAAATTTAAGAAATAACTGTATAAAAAGCCTTTCCTACATATAATTTTTTATATATTATAAACCATTGAGTATAATAGGTGTACAAATGAAAATATTCATAAATAACAAAATATATAATCAGAGAGATGCTAAAATTTCCGTTATTGATTCTTCATTTTTATGGGGTTATTCTGCATTTACAACTTTAGTTGCTGTCAAAAACAAAATACAATTTATAGATGATCACATAGATAGATTATTTAAAAATTGTAAAAATATAAAACTAAAACTTATATGGACTAAAAAACAAGTTAAAAATATACTTTTAAAAACATTAAAACAAACTAAATATAAAAATGCCAGAATTAGATTAGCATTTACTAATGGCGACCTAGAAAAAATTACTTTTAGAACTAGTAAAATAAAATCAAAACCAAAAATTATAATTATTATTAAAAAAATAAAACAGCCTAAACTTGAATTAAATAAATCCATTAGTTTAAAAACAGTAAAAACACAAAGACAATTTGCTGAAATTAAACAAATTAATTTTATACCATCAATTTTAGCATGGAAAGAAGCACAAGAAAAAGGATATGATGATGGTTTAATGGTAGATCAAAAAAATAACATATTAGAAGCATCTACTGCAAATATATTTTGTATAAAAAATAATATAATTAAAACACCTAAAAATAATGTATTATTAGGTGTTACTAGAAAGTATATTATTAAAACAGCTAAAGAATTAGATTATAAAGTAAAAGAAGGTAATATATCTATTAAAGAACTAAAAAGTTCAAATGAAGTATTCATTACAAACACAACAACAATACTAAGAATAATAAATAAAATAGATAATAAAATAATTAACAAAACACCTACAATTACAAAAAAGATTGAAAATAAATTTTTAGAAAAGTATTATTAGATAAATTATGAATACAACTAAAAATATTGAAAAAATTAAAAAGATTAGTAAAAAGACACAAACAAAAATTAGAGAAAATCTAATTAATTATAAATATATTTTAAATCAAATAAAACAAATTATTGATTTTCAAGATGCACTTATTGATCCATTAGCAGTACAAAAAAAAATATTATTGAAAATATTAAAAAGAAACAAACACACAGAATATGGTAAAAAATACTCTTTTTCTAAAATAAAAACTATTGCAGAATATAAACAAAAAGTACCTATAATTAAATTTTCTGATATCCTAACAGAAGTTGAAAGAATAAAAAATGGAGAACAAAATATTTTAACAAAAGATAAAGTAATATATTTTGCATCAACCTCAGGAACAACTAGTAAAATAAAATTAGTTCCAATAACCAAACAAAGAATTAAAAATTATAATAAAGAATTTGCACTTTGGGCAGTTTATGTACTTAAAAAATACATAAAAATCACAAATGGAAAAACATTATTTTTTGCAGGACCTTATTTTGAAGGAAAAACTAAAGGCAAAATACCATATGGTAGTATTTCTGGATATTTACCATTTAAATCTCCATGGTATATAAAAAGAAAAATTGCAAATCCAATAATTATTTATAATGACATGAACTTTGATAGAAAAATTAAAAAAATGGCAATATGTGCCTTACAGGAAAATATTACACAGATTGCATTTACAGCACCAATTGAAGCTATACTTTTTTTAGATTACATTAAAAATAATAAAAATAAATTAATTAAATATATAAAAAAAATAAACCCTAAAAAAGCAGAATATCTTTCAAGTATAAAAGAATTCAATGCAATTAATATCTGGCCAAATATAGGGCTTATTAGTTGCTTTAGATCCAAAACAAATGAAATGTACATAGACACATTACTCACAAAAATTGGAAAAAAATTAGAAATTAGAGATCCAGGAATTAATGCATCAGAAGGCAGAGTTTCAATTGGATTATCAAAAGATGGTGTTTCAGGAGTAATGCTTGTAAATACTACTTTCTTTGAATTTATAGATATAGATAGAACTAATAAAGAAACAATTACAATTGAAAAATTAAAACTAAATAAAAAATATAAAGTAATAATGACTACTCAAGAAGGACTTTATAGATATGATTTAGGAGATATTATAAAAGTAACTGGATTTTTTAAAAAAGTGCCTGAAATTAAATTTTATAATAGAGAAAATTATCTAAATATAGCAGGAGAACTTGCGTGTGAAGATGAAATAGTAAAAGCAATTAATAAAACTATTCTTGACACAAAACTGTCTATTAAATATTATACCTTAATACCATCACTTTTAGATTTAACAAAAAAACCAAAATATGAAATACTTATTGATTTAGATGAAAAAGAAGATGGGAAAAAAATAATTGAATTTAAAATTAAATTAGATTTTAATTTAAAAAAAATAATCAATGATTACAAACAAATGCGTGAAGAATTCGGTAAAATGGATCCTCCAATTATTTCTATTTTAGAAGAAGGTAGTTATGATGAATATAATAAAAAAAGAGTTGTTGGTTCTGGAAACCCAAAACCAATAAATATACATCAAGACCATAAGTTTAGAAATAATTTTAAAATTAAAAAGACCTATGAATAAATATGGATTTCAATAAATATTTTTCACAAAACTATTTAGAAGCAAGAACTAAATTTAGAAAAAAAACTAAACATCTAGTTATTGAAAAAAAAACAATAATTGATAACTTAACTATCGATTGTGCTTATTTTAAAAACAAAAATACAAAATTATTATTATTTGTATCCGGCACACATGGTGTAGAAGGATATACAGGTAGCGCAGTACAATTATTTTATATAGATAAATATATAAAAAATAAAAAATATGATGCAGCATTCATACACATCTTAAATCCTTATGGATTTATGAATAATAGAAGATATAATGAAAATAATGTAGATCTTAATAGAAATAATTTAGAAAATTTTAGTAATACTAACAAAAATATAGATGTAAATAAAATTATTAAAGAAAAAGATTTATTTGAAATTAAAAAACCTTTAGTTAATGAAAGATTAAATAAAATAATATCTTATTCAACAGTATTAAAATTAGTTAATAAATTTGGACTTGCAAAAACTATTAAAGCTCTCGGCTATGGTCAAAATAAATACCCAAGAGGTATTTGTTTTACTGGATTTAAAAAAGAAAAATCTACAGTATTTCTTGAAAAATATATTTCAAAAGTAACTAAAGGATACAAAGAGGTAATTTTTATTGATTTACATACCGGTGCTGCAAAAAAATATAATTTAGACTTTTTTACATCAAATGATATAAATACACCTAAATTTAAATTTATTAAAAAAATAATTACCAATCTTACAGAAATCAACACCCAAAAGAAAAAAGGAATAGACCATCTTGGTGGAACTGAAAACGCATTTTTTAAATATTCAAAAGCAAATAAAAATATTAACCTTGTTTTAGAATATGGAACAAAAAACAAATATTCAACAATACTTTCTTTAAACTACTTAAGTTTCCTTCTTCTTAAAGAAAATCAAGTAACATATAACGGTCCTTTTGAAAAATTAAAAAATATTAGAGCACAAATGAAGAAAGCATATTATCCAAACACACAAAAATACAATCAATTTGTAATTAAAAAAACAGATGAATTTTTAAAAAAACTCATAAATTATTAATTGAAAGTTTGATTTCTAAAATATTATTTTTATAACTTGGAATAAAACTATCTTTTATAACACTAAAACCAAGCCAAATTTCTTTGTAAAAAGAATAATTATGACTTCTTATCATTAAAATATTTTTTGTATCATCAATGTCAAATCTTAAATGATTTAAATTATAGGGTGTATACATTGTAAGATATATATTTTTTTTATCAAAAACAAAGCTATCAATATCATCACACATTTCAAAATCTTCTTTATTTCTATTAAATTGAATATTAAGATTAATTGGTTCGGTTTTATCCTTAGTCTTTTGATTAGCAAAATCTAAAATCATTTGTTTAATTGCTTTATCAATATCTTCAAGATTATTTTTATTTTTTTTCATTAAACCACCCCATTTTTTTTTGATAAAGATCATTTATAATATTCTGTATTGTTGCCCATTTATCTCTTGCAAAAGGAGGTATTTTTTTATGTTCTAAAATATAGTCTTTGATGTACTTAATTGTCTTTGGATCAGCTGGATACCCTGATAATTCATAGCCTATTATTTCATTTATTAAACGATCTCTTGTAACTTTTGCTAAAACAGAAGCACAAGATACAGACATATGATTCAAATCTGCTTTATGCTCTGAAATAATTTCAATTGAATGTTTATAATCTATTAAATTAAAATTTGAAATCATCCGTTGTTTA
>CAZQEL010000003.1:22183-51277 GCA_964591795.1 uncultured archaeon
TCAGGACAATCAAGTATTAATCTTTTTGGAATTGTTTTAAGACTTTTTACCATTTCTGCTGTTTTCATTGCTTCTATTTCATTTAAAGAATATCTGTTCATTAAAACATTTAATTCTTCAGCAGGCACAGCCATTATTTTATACTCAATTGAATTCTTTTGAATTATTGAAAAAAACTCAACTCTCTTTTTTTTTGATAAAAGCTTTGAATCTTTCACACCTAATTTTTTAAAATAAATTTCTTGTTCATGACTTAATGTACATAATCCCATTACTAAAGACCCTAAAACACAACCTCTTCCGGCTTCATCTACACCACTGTTATAATCTAAAGACATATTTTTTCACTATACATTAATAATATATGCTTTGATTTATAAATATAAGGTTAATAGTAAAAAAATAACTATTTAAAAAGAGTTTTGTTTTCTAATATATATAGATATTATATTTAAATTAAAAAGGTGACAAAAATATGCAAGCAACAATTTTAAGTAACAGAAGAGGAGTTAGAACTCAATACAATAATCAATATATATTAAAAGTTGATGATGATAAATATATTGATAAAAAAACAGTTTCTACTCTTTTAGGTAAAAAAGCAATTTTTAAAACTGGATCCGGAAAATCAATAACAGGTACAATAGTTTCTACTCACGGTAATAAAGGAGCTGTTAGAGTGATTTTTGAAAGAGGACTTCCTGGAACAGCAATATCACAAAAAGTAGATGTTAAATAAACTCTATTTTTTTGTTCTTTTTTTTTTTAAAACAAAATTAATTATTTTCTTTAGAATCAGATTCGTCAACAGTAGTTTTTTTTAAATTTGATTTTTCAATTTTTTTTTCTGAATAGTTTTATTAATTGTTTTAAAAACTTCTGCATAATTTCTATAATTTACATTTTGTTTAGGAATAACTTTTGGTTTTTTAACCACAGGAGTATTAATTTCTTCAAGAACAATTGAATTATGTGTCTGTATTAATTCTTTTGGAAAAGGAACTGCTGGTTTATCATTAACTGGTTTTAATAAAGATTGATCTTGAATTGTAGTTGAAACTACATTTTCTTCAACAGAAATATTATATTTACTAGCAATTTCTTTAGAAGTATACCTTATATTTGTATATTTAAAATAAATAACTAATAAACCATAAAACACAATAACTAAACCTAACACTAATATTGCAGGATTAATAAACACTAAAGAAAAATAATATAAAAGTAAATATAATACTCCTGAAATAATTATTGAAAGATATAAAGATTTAATAAATTTATTCATATAAACTCACTTTTAAAAAACATTGTTATTATATTATATATATTAAAGAATATAAACTTATTTATTTTGAACAAGAATACATATGAAAGAAAAAATACTTGCAATCACAAAAAAAAGAGTTAAGGAAAAGTTAGAAAATCCAGATCAGAAAATAATTAACTTATCTTTAATTCTCGAAAAGCTACAACTCAGGATAAATGAAGTAACTGAATTGTTAAAAATTATTACAGATCAAGAATATCCTTCCATTGATCAAATTCTTACAATTAAAGAATATTGTTCTTTTTATATTTTAAAAAATAAAACTAAGGAAGACTTAAAAGAACTTAAAATTGATGAAAATAAAATTAATGAAATAATTGATATATTGTCTCAAAAAATTGGAATAGTATTAAAAGATGAAATAAAAGACATCACAACATCCCTTGCAAAAAATATTCTTGATATGATAAAAGTTAAAGAAAAAATTGAAACTGAAATTGACATATTAATTAAAGCTAATTATATTAATCTTTATTCAATAGCAAGTCCAAAAATTGCATGTAAAATGATTGAAATTGCAGGTTCTTTTGAAAAACTTGCAAGGTACCCTGCATCAACAATACAACTACTAGGGTCTGAAAAATCGTTCTTTAAAGCACTTAAGTTTAATAAAAGGACACCTAAGTATGGTATATTATACAATCACCCATTAATTATCAACTTATCAAACAGAAATAAAGGGCGAATGGCAAGAACAATAGCATCAAAGATTTCTTTAGGACTTAAATCTGATATTGGTAAAAAAGATATATCAAAAGAAATACTAGAAAAAATAAAAATAAAAATAAGTGAATTAAAATGAATAAGGGAATTATTTATACAGGTAAGGATATTAAAACTAAAGATACTACAACTGGGAAACTTAGAGAATGGGATCCTACTAGATCAAAAGTTGCAGCAGGAATTAAAAAAGGAATAATTCCAAATATTAAGGAAAATGATAAAGTATTATATTTAGGTGCTGCTGAAGGTTACACAATAGCGTATATATCAGATATTTTACCTAAAGGTACAGTTTATGGAATTGACATATCACCTTACAGTATGCAAAAACTTCTTTTAGCTGCTCATAGAAGAAAAAATTTAATTCCTATCTTAGCTGACTGTAATAAGGTTGATGAATATAAAGATTTAATACTTGAAAAACAAGATTTTATTATTCAAGATATTGCTCAAAAAAATCAAGTAGAAATACTAATTAAAAATGCTGATCTATTTTTAAAAAAAAAAGGTTATGTGCTATTAAGTCTTAAACTTTCTGCAATATCACAAAAAAACCATAAAAAAACAACTGAAGATCAATTGACCATATTCAGACAAAAATTTAATATTATTAATCAAAGAAGACTTGACCCTTTTGAAAAAAAACACGTTTTAATTTATGGTCAAAAAAAATAAATAATTATTTTTTAATACTTAAAAAATATTCAACTGACCTATCATAAGTCTTTTCTTGTTCTTTTGTAAAATAACATGCAGGAAGTTCATTTCTATTTCTGTGAAATCTAATACATTCACAACAAATTCCTTTTTTTGAACAATCATAAGTACAAGGACAACTTTTTAAATTAATTTCTTTTTTACATTCCATACTAACACCTAATTTAAACAAATCAAAGAATATATCCTAATAAAAAAAATAAAAAAAAGAATAATAGTTTTTTTAAAAAGAACTATTATTCTTTAATATAAATTCTTTTTATAATTACATCCTCTACAGGCCAATCACTATATGCACCAAATTTTGTAGTTGTTTTAGAATTTTCAATTTTTAAAACTATATCCATACCAGAAACAACTTTACCAAATACTGCATAACCTGGATTTGGAGAATTTTCATAGTTTAAAAACAAATTATCAGCAATATTTATAAAAAATTGGCTAGTTGCTGAATTAGGATCCATAGTTCTTGCCATAGCAAGAGTACCTTTAGTATTACTTAACTTAGTTTTATTTGTATCCTCTAAAACAATTGCAGGATTGTTTATTTTTTCAGATCCAGTTGCTAAAAATCCGCCACCTTGAATCATAAAGCCCTTAATTACTCTATGATAAACAGTACCATCATAAAAATTAGCATCAACATATTTTTTAAAATTTGCAACAGTTATTGGAGCATTCTTATCAAAAAGCTCAATATCAATATTTCCTAAAGATGTTTCAATTGTCATCATGGTAGGGTACCTCTCTTTTATAGTTGATGGTTTTTTATTTAAAAAAGTTATAAAAATAACAGCTAAAATAACTAAAATAAATATAAACCCAAAAATAATTATTTTTGTTGTCTTCATATTAATATATAGATTGAAAATATTTATAAAATAAATGTTTAAATAACTAAGCTAAAAATAAAATAAAAAAAATCAGTTTAGAACAACTAAAAGGCAAAGATCTATCTTTAAGAGCTACTTTTTTAATATATCCAGACGAAATAATAAAAACATTTAAATTTCATAATAATAATATTGAAATAAATGTACATGAACTTATTAGAAAAATAAAAATAGCTAAGTTTACAAAAAAACATAATAAAAAAAATTATTCTATGAACTAATACCCTGGTAAAAAAACTCTTAAACTAGGTATTGATTTAGTTGGAAAGATTTAATTTTTTTCCACCTAATAATTAAAAGGCAATTTTAAAATATTAAGTTTAATTAATATAACAATTATTAAAGTATAACCTATTGAAATCAAAATATTAATAATTAGTTCTTTTTTACTTAATTTACTATTTTTAGAAACTACTTTTTTTACTCCATAATGCATTAAAAGCATACCAGCTATATTTGTTAGCCAATAAAAAATAATCATACTCTCTAAAAAAATATTTTTCACTAAAAATGAAAATAAATATGCAAAACCATAAGAAAGTGGAATATTAACAAGCATATCATTCCAGAAAGATAATGGGGATAAAATATACCCAAGAACAACTAAAAAACCACCTTTAAAATAATCATTTATATTCTTCATTTAAAACAACTTTTGTTTTTCAAAATACAAATCAAATAAAAGATTTTCAAGGTTATCTATTGGTATTCTTTTCTGTTCAAATGTATCCCTATCTCTTATTGTAACTGTATTATCTTCTTTTGTTTGATGATCAATTGTAATACAATAATTACATCCAATTTCATCAAGACGAGCATATCTTTTTCCAATAGATCCTTTTTCATCAAAGAAAGTTTCAAAAATACCATGTGTTTTATTTAAAATATTTTTATTAATATCCTCTGCAATTTCAAGAAGTCCATCTTTTTTAACTAAAGGTAGAACTGCACAAAAATAAGGAGATATTTTTGGTTTTAAATGTAATACATTTCTTAGTTCTTCATTTTGTTTTTTAACTTCAAATGAATTTTCTAAAATTACATAAAATAATCTATCAAGACCAATTGAAGAAACTTCTAAAACATGAGGATTAATTATTTTACCTTCTTCTTTAACTGATAAATCTTTTTTAGAACCAACACCGTGTGCTTTTAAATCATGATCAGTTCTATAATTAAATGAAAAAAGTTCAATCCATCCTAGACTACTATTAACTTCTAAATCAAAAGTTTGTTTTGAATAAAAAGCTCTATCATTATTAGAAACTTCCCTAAATCTTAAGTCTTGATGCTTAATACCAATACCATCTAAAAACTTTTGTTTTAAATAAAGATAAAAAGTTAATACTTTTCCTAAAGAAATATTTTGCTCTGTAATTTCTTTTACAGTATAATCTTTTTCAACATTATCTTTTAAAAGTTTAAATCTAATCTTGTAATCTAAAATTTTTGATAAATCATAATCATTTATTTTATCAGGATCAAAGAACATTTCAGTTTCAAGTTGTTCAAACTCTCTACATCTAATTAAACCTTGTCTTGGAGAAATTTCATTTCTGTAAACTTTTCCATGTTGTGAAATTGTTAATGGTAAAGGATATCTTGAAGCTTTATAAATTCTAGGAAAATCTAAAAAAATAGATTGACAAGACTCTCCTCTTAAATAACCTTTATTTCCATCCTGGACACCTACATTTATATAAGCCATTAAATTAAATCTTTTAATGTTTATTAAATCTCCATCATCTTCAGATTTAATTTTATTATCAGTAATTAATTTTTGATATTCTTCAATAGATAATCCTTCAGGAATTTCAGTTCCAAGTTTATCGGATAAATATTTATCAAGCTTATAAGCTCTGCCTGTTTTAGAACAAGTAGCTATAGGATCATCAAAATTTTTTAAATGTCCTGAAGCTTGAAAAACTGCTTCGGGTAAAATTATTGATCCGGATATTTCTTCGAAATTATTTTTTCTTACAAATTCATTTCTCCAAAAATTAATTATATTTACTCTGATTCTATTTCCTAGCGGACCATATTCAAAAAAACCTGCAAAGTTTTTAGAATAAATTTCTGCTGAAGGAAAATAAAATGCTCTTGTAGCTATCATTTCATTAAATTTATTTACTTTTAAATTATCCATAATTGTTCACATTATATTTAATAATCAAATAATATAAATACATATTGGTTTAATAAATATTTATATTAAAATGCAGGGGTACCCAAGCGGTCAAAGGGGCACGGCTTAGGACCGTGTGCTTAGTGCTTCGCAGGTTCGAATCCTGCCTCTTGCACCATTATTTTACTCGAGCTAAGAAAAACAAATGAAAACTAATTTTAATTTTAAAGAAACAGAATATAATGTAAAAAAATATATTGAATTAATTGTAAAAGATCTTTCAAAATATGAATTTAAAACATTTAATTTAGGTTGTTCTTATCCAAATATTTTAGATGAAGATGAAAAACTTCTTTTAAAAAAAGAATTTCAATACATATTAACAAAAGAAGTTGAAAAACAAACAAACTCAATAAGACTTCCCGATAACTACGATATTGAAATTTTAATTGATTTTAATTATAAAAATATAGAATATAAAATATTTCCAATATATATTTATGGTATATATAACAAATACTCAAGAGAGTTACCACAAACAAAATACTACTGTTTTAAATGTAGAGGAAGAGGTTGTAATTTTTGTGGTTACAAAGGAGTATTAAAAGATACTTCTTTAGAAGAAAAAATATCTCTATACTTTAAAGATTTTTCAGCAACAGAAGAATGTATATTTCATGGTGCTGGTAGAGAAGATGTTAATGTTTTAATGCTTGGTAACGGACGAGAATTTATACTTGAAGTAATTGAACCATTAAAAAGAAATATAGAAAACTTAAACGAAATTGAAAAAAAAATTAATCTTAAAGAAACAGATCTTAAAGTAACAAATTTAAAACTAGAACAAAAAGTAAAAGTAAAAGAAATAAAACAAAAAAAACTTTACAAACTTTATAGAGCAAATATTACATTAACTGAAGAAATAAAAAGAGAAGATTTAAATAAAATTCCACTAAATATTGAAATAGATGTTGTTCAAACAACCCCTAAAAGAGTTGAAAAAAGACGTGCTAACCTTGATAGGAAAAGAAAATGCACAATTTTAAAAACAGAATTTATTTCAGAAAAAGAAATAATAGTTGAAATAAAAGCAGAAGCCGGCCTTTACATTAAAGAATTTATATCAAGTGACGATATACGGACAACTCCTTCAATTAAAGAATATTTAAAAAAAAATTGTGTTTGTTCACAATTAGATGTTATTTGGATTTATAGATATTAAATTATTTTAAAATAGTTCCAGTTTCAAGATACCACAAATAAAAATCTAATTCTCCTTGACTTAATTTTAATTTTTTACATAAGGATTCTAAAATCATTTCAATTTCAAGATATTTTTGTCTATTTAAAGATTTTGGACGTTCTTTTAAATAACCTTCTTTTATTAAAATATCAATTATATGAAAATCAATAATTGCATAATTAAAAAAACCAATATTTCTTAAAAAATGAGAAGCTTCTTTATAGGATATACCTTTAATATTTTCAGAAAACCAATCTCTTAAATCATTTTTATCTTTAAAAGTTTTTAAAACCTCTTTAAGATTAGATAAAAATTTTCTATTATAAACAATATACTTAGCCCTTAAATTTGGATATCTATAACCAAATTCTTTTAATTTTAAGGACAAATCCTTTAAAGTAAGTGTAATAAAACCATTATTTATTTTATTTTGAATAAAAATAGCTTTTTTTGCATTATAATTTGCAGTTAAAACACAAAATGACAGCTCTTTAAATAATTCCTTATTGGGCTTAATTTTAATTGTTGAAAACAAAAGTAACTTTTCATCAATAATCCCTTTTATATATGTTTTTTTTAAAGAGTTTATTTTTTTAATTAAATCAGCCATTTTAAATCCCAACTCTATTATATAAGAATATTATAAAACCAAAAGATATTAAACTGTTTTTAAAAATAGATATATTTATTAAATATTTATATTTATATATAATAGATTAAATATGAAAAGTATATTAGAATATTTAGATGAAGTGCTTATTTTATCAAGAGAAGTTTATAGGACTATTAAAGAACCACTATACAAACTTCAAAAAAAAGAACTTACAGACACATTAACTGAGATTAAGAACAATTTAGATTTTTTATCAAAAAAAATATTAGAACTTAATAAATATACTGTAATTCAATATTCTTCAGAGTTAAATGTATCTAAAATGGATTTGTTTTATCAAAATTTTTTAATGATATCAAACAAAATTAATTCTCAAATATTCTTAGAAATAAATAAAAAAGAAATTAATCATGAACTGGTTAATATTAAAGAAGCAATTACAAGACCTCAAACTTTTTATGATATTGAAGAACAATTAAAAAATGAATTAAATTTATTTATTAACTTTGTTGAAGAAACCAAAACTAAAGTTAAATACAAATATGTAGATATTACAAATCAAAAGAAATCAATTGAAGAACTTTTGAGAATAACATATGATAAAGAACAACAAATAAAAGAACTTACTAAAAAAGTATCTGATTTTAAATGGCTTGAAGCAAAAGAAAAAGCAAAAGAATCATTAATAACAAATTTAGAACACGATTTAATTAAAAAAATTAAAATTAATGAAAAAAATTCAGTTGTGTTAAATATACAACTTGTAAAAGTAGAAAATGAAATTTCAGAAATGTATAGAATTATTAAAAGACTTGGTAATGATTTTACTGAAATAGAAAGAAGTAATTTAGAAAAAGAAAAAATAGCATTAGAATTAATTAAAGAACTCAAAGATGAATTATTAAGTTCTAGATACGCATTAGCTAAAATGCACGAGGGTAAATAATATGGGTAATGAGTTTGATCCTTTTGGTGGAGGATCTAATAGAAATTATTATTCTGGGAATAATAACAAATCTAAAAGTAACCCAATAATGACAGTTATACTTATTCTTGCATTAATTGGACTTTTATTTTTTCTAGGAAATAAATATTTAGTTTTAAATAAAACTGATTTAACTTTTAATATCACAAACACAGAAAATGAAAGCATATCTGCAACCATCAGAATTTCAACAAACCCTATGTTTACAAATATCACTGAAACATTTAATAACAATGAAACAAAAAAAGTTAAAGCCAAAAATTATTATTATAGTGTACAGGCTTCAGGCTATATTGGTCAAAATAAAGATACAATTAATTTAAAAGGCGAAAAATCAATTACTGAACCAGTAAAATTAGAAAAAGAAATATCCTTAAAAATAAGTAACATTGTATTTCCTGAAAAAGTATATGTGGGACAAACAGCTATACTTAAAATATTTTATGAAAATACATCTTTAAATAAAGCTTACACATTAGATAATCTTATTATTGGCGGAGATATAAATAAGTGGAGTTACACAGTTGTTGATTTCGCATCAGACCCTGTTACAAGTACAGTTTTATATCCACAAACAAAATCAGAAATATATCTAAAGTACACAATTGAAAATACAGAAAATAAAACTAACAAAATAATTATTAGAGTAAAATATAAAAAAGAAGAAAAAACCAAAAGTTTTGAAATTACAGAAGAACCAGTTATTCCAATAAATGGGGATCTATCCAATGAAATTAAAAGTGGAGATAGTAAAAATTTCACAATTACAATTGCTAACTCTAAAAATAAAATACCTATTTCAGACCTTACCATCTCACTTGAAGTTACAGGTACAAATAATCAGGATGTTAACGAGTGGTTTACATATCCACAAGGAAACATATTAGTGTCAGCATCTAAAAATGAAAGCAAAACCATTTCAGTTTCAGTACCTCAAACTGCTACCAATGATACAATTGAAGGTAGATTAATATTTAATAGTTCAATATTTAGAGAACCAAAAGAAATACCAATTAAAATCACAATAAAAGAACCAACTATTAATTTTTCAACTAATTTAAATAAAAAAAATATTACATTAACATATGATGTAAACAATAATGTTACAAACATAGAATATGTTATAATAACTCTTAATAATAAAAGTGCAATCGACATTGATTTAGTAGATATAAAAGTACTTGACTTGGATCCAGTTAAAAACGACTGTAATAACTTCATTTATTTTTCAGAAAATTCATTTCCTAATATGAAAGTTATAGCTAACACAAAACCAGAACTGCCAATTACAATTACAGCAAGTGATCCCTCATTGATTGGAACATTAGTAAACAACACAAGAATGTGTAATATAGTAATAGAATACAAACATCCATTTAGACCTAATGAAACTATTATGGAATCAAATAACTTTTCAATTACTATTGAATAAAAGTTATTTTTTCATAACTAAATGATAGATGCTAGAAATCTCTTTCTTTGTAACAACTTTAAATAATAAGATAAAACTAAAATAAATTAACCCACCAATAAAAGCATAAATTAAAACATCAAAATTATTTTTTAAAAAACCAGATGGATTAAAAAATCTAATTACAAATAATCCAAAAATCATTAAAGTTCCTGAAATTAAAGGAAGCACTAATTGATCAATAATTTTAATGCCTTTAATTTTGTTTTTAATAAAAGTAATTGCCCCAATTAAGATAATTAACTCAGAAACCAAAGTAGTTATTGCAGCACCAACAATCCCATAAAATGGAATTACAATTAAATTTAAAACAACATTTGAAACAGATGCAATAAACAATAATTTTAAAAAATATTTTTCAAAATGATGAACTATAAACAAATTATTAAAGGTACTATTAATTGCAGAAAATAAACAAAAAAGCATAATTATTTTAAATGCTAAATTACCACCAACATAACTTGCACCAAAAACTAAATAAATAATTTCTTTAGATAACAAAATAGCACCAAATGACAATGGAACTATAACTATTGAAACCAATTTAAGATATTTATTAAAAATACGTGGTAAGTCCTTTGAAAAAGAATACTTTGAAAGAACCGGAAAAAAAACTAATGCAATTAAACCAACAACTGACATTAAAAAACCTAAAAAAGAATAACTAATTGCATAAAGTCCAACACTATAATCATTTATTATTAAAGAAATTAATATTTTATCAAAATGAAAATAAACATTATAAAATAAAAAATTTAATGCAAAAGGCCAAGATAAATATAATTTTTGTTTAATAAATTTTGGATTTAATTTAAAATTAACTTTAGGAATATACTTTTTAAAGAAAAACGCTAAAAATAAAAAACCTAAAATTAATGAAAATATTTGTGCAAATAAAATTCCAATAACACCAAAATTTAAATAAATTATCAGAAAAATAAATAAAACATACGACACTTTATTAATTGCTTCATAAATTGCATAAAACTTATTGTCTTGCATAGAATTATAAAATACAGTTAAATATCCAGAAAGAACAGAAAATAACAAATAAATAATTAAAATATAAAATAAATTATTTACAACCGATGGTTTATTTAACACAAAAGTTAATAATACAATTAAAATTGCAGAAATTAAAAATAATATTAATTTAAAAGGAAGGAAATTATTAAAATATTTCCCAAGAAGTTTTTTATTTTTTGAAACATCTCTAAAAATAAGTGTATTAATACCAAGATCTGTAATAATCATGAAAATACCTAAAAAAGAAAGCACAAAATTTAACTGACCATAAGCCTCTACACCTAAATATCTAGGAACAACTGTAATTGTTATTATGGCTAAAAAATAAATTATAATTTTAGAAAAAGATAACCAACCAATATTATTTATAATTTTTTTTTTTTCAAAATCGTCCATATATAATCATATAATAAACATGTTTATATTTATATATTAAATAATAACATATAAATTAGTTTATGTTTATAAAATATATTAATTATATTAAATAAAATTAGAGATTAAATATGGAACATATAGACTGGATAGTTTCTTTTGGAATATTCATTTTTGTAATACTTGCAATAATTACAACATTACCTAGATTTTTACCAGATGTTTCAACTCAAGACGAACTTAAAACATCAAAATTAGTGTATAGCGAGTTATCTGAAAATATTAATATATTTAATATGTATAATGATGATAACACTGAAATTAACACCTATATCCTTAATATTGATGATAACACAGGTAGAGCAAGTACAAGTTATATAATAGATAACAATATAGTGTATGGAACCATACTAAATAAAGCTGCTTTTTATAATTTTGATTCAAATCAATACACAACTAAAACACTTATTTTTAAAGAAAGTTTTATTGATCAAAATAATTTAACCTATTTAAACTTAATTGATGGAAATGTAATATATTATAATGGAGAATCATATGTTTTTCCACAAAGCACCTTAGAAAGTAAAAATAATTATTCTAATTTAATTGGAGAATACATTGCAGAACCAGTTGATCTAAATATTTATTTTAATTATGTTGATGAAAATAATTTTTCATTATGTAAATTTGACAGCAATGTATTATCTCTTTACGACAGTAATAGTGATGGTAATAACTTAATTGGAAGTACAGATGTTAATATAGATCAAAACGAATGGGTAAACTTTAGTTTTAAAACAAACTACAAAGGAGAGGCTTATTGTAAAATAAATGACTACAATGTAAATTACGATTCACAAACATCAATTAATTCAGGAAAAATTATAATTAAAAATGTACAAGATCATTATGTAAGCAGTTTAAATATATATAATGACAATTATCTTGAAAAAACAGGAAATTTAATTGAAACTAATTATTATGATTTTACAATAAACAACAATACACTAGATGTTAATCTATTTGATAATCGAATAAATATTGGAGATATAAACCTAGTGTACTCAAGCACAATTACAAATACAGATATTACAAATAATAATCCTGCAATCATTAAAGATGCTTCTGAAAATCACAAATTTATTGGATTTCCAAATACAAAAGAATTTATTATAAAAAACAATACTGAGGATATAAATTTTATATTAAACAACAATCTAAACATTAACTATTATAATTATGAAATTCAACTAGATACAGATTATTATGTATGGGTTTTAGCAGACGTACCAGCAAGTAGTATAAAAACAATTTATGCATATAAAAAAATAGGATATACTCCAGAAACCACTTTTGTGAAAACTTATAATGCTGAAACTAATCCATCAATTACAGTTAGTGTAGTATCACCTAATTTATATCAAATAGATATTAATAATCTAGCTGGTGAACAACTTACTGATTATGAAATTAGAATATCTAATGATGTTATATCAGTTATTTCAACAAACGATAGTCTATTTATTACAGATCAAATGTATGGTTCAGAAAATAGTATTGTGCTTGCAAATAAAATAACTAATAAATATATTTTGTTAGATTTTTTTGATAGTAATAACAATCAAAAAACATGTACTACTGAAATTATAGATTCAGGATTTAAATTAAGCTGTGACTCAGACACCTATATAAAATCCAGAATTAGAAGCGCCATTGAAATTTATCCAACAATTAAATATAACAAAACTTCTGAAAAAATGATAACCTATGAAAAAATTCAAAGTTATATTTTAACAAATCCTTATGATTATTATATTAATGTGTATAATAATAAAGAAAATATAGACATTGGAACATATAAATTTAAAGGAAACTTCCCACTTTTAGAAAGAATATCCAAATATCTAAATGAAAATGGAGAAGAAGAAATAGTTAAGGTTTTAATTAAACCTAACTAAATTAATAATTTTAATATTAATATTACAACTACAAAAGCAACAGATAGACCAATAACTGTTTCTGGAGATAACTTATAACCAGTAAGACTATCGTTAAATTTCATTATTCCAATTACACTACTAGGTCCTTGACTTGAGTTTTTAATTTGTTTAAGCTTCATAAAAATAACACCTCTATATATTATTATATATAAGAAACTATTAAATAACTTACTCTTGTATATTTATGTACCAATATAGAAATAAAAGGTAAAAGATATGATTAAGAAAAAACTTATTTGGAAAACCATAGGCGTAATTTTAATGATAATAATTATGATGTACTTGTTAGTTTGGGCAGGAACTATTAGATGTAGATCAGTTCCTGGCATGTGTTCATTCTATTGGGGCACACAAACCTTACTTACAGGAAAACAACAACCAAGTATATTAATTGTATATAACCCTGGAGACACAGATGGAATTGGAAATCCATATCTTCTTGAAAAAACAATTAGAGATAATAAAATTATTGGTATGAATGTAAGACTTGAAAATATTAATTATCTAAGTGAAGAAAAATTAAAAAAAGAAGCACTTATTATTGTCGACAAATCTAGAAAAATATCAACACCTAAACTTGAAATGTTTATAAACTATGTATCCAAAGGTGGAAGATTAATATGGATTGGAGATGCTGGTGTAGAAACTAAAAATACTACAGACCAACTTCTTACAAAAGCAGATATAGATGGTAGTACAGACTCAAACACAATAAATGGTTGGGCAAGACTTAATTCTAAAAATTATATTATAAGATTTGATGAATTTTTAGGAGCTAGTTATAATACAAATTACTGTGAAATAAAAAAATGTGAAGTAAAAACATACAATGTAGCAAATGGTATTGTTATGAATTTTAAACAACCAATTGCAAGTAATGGTGTATTAATTCCATCTTCAGATCATCCTATAGTTTATGGGCTTAAAAGCTACCTAGAAGTAAAAGATAACTTTTCTATTGTAGAACTATCAAAATCAATGACCACACCTTTAAAGTTAGATTATGGATCAAGATTATATAAAGACAGTAATATATCATACGGTTCAGAAGGTGTATTTCCATTAATAATTTTGAGTAATTCAAATAGAGTTGCATATTATGCAATGCCTCCAGAATATTTAATTCAAGAAGCTGATAAGGATAAATATTATTCTGTAGTTGAAAATATGTTATATGGATTATTAAAATAAAATGGAAAACATATGATTAAATCAATCGAAGCTGTTATGGCAATAATGATTCTTTTAATGTTTATAATGGTTTTATTAAATAACCATACCTATAATGACTATAAAGAAAATATAATCACAAATAAAATTTATGAAACCATACAACTAAAGGCCCAAGATGATAGTTTTAGAAGCATAGTACATGAGAATAACACAGAATTAATTTATAATCAACTTTACAAATTTATAGACACTAACTACTCCATAAAACTTTGTGACTATGCTGAAGAAAATAATGCTTGTGATATTTTTGGAGCAACTATCCCTGATAAAAAATCATTATATTCAATTAACTATTATTTTTATGATAGTAACAAAATTGCAAATATTATTATTTGGACTTAAAAAAAAGTGAAATTAATGACATTAAACAAAAAAGGATTTACTTACATAATTATTGTTGTAATAATAATGATATTTACAACAATGATATTTTTAATTTCAAAAAATATTAATTATACTGATAACAAATCTCAAACAATTATTAATAATTATAAAAATGAAATGAACTATATTGTTTTAAATAATCTTGACGAAAATAATTTAGACCAACTTAATAGTTCATTTAAAAATTACATACAAACTAACAACTATAATTCTAAAATTTGTAGCATTGTGTTTGATGGGAATAACACATATTATCTTAGTAACTACCAAGATACTAACTATGCAGCAATTAATACTGATGAAACAATAATTATTTTAAGAGAAAATGTAGTGGCAAATATTATTTTTGGATCATGTACTTTAGAGTTAGGAAATTTAGAAAATAAATATTATTTAGAAATATATAATAATAAAGAGAAAAATATATATATTCAATAAATAAAAAAGATAGCTTTATAAAGTAAACCAACTAATAATTTATATTATATTATATTTAAATAAAAAGGTGTATGAATATGAATGAAATTAAAGAAAACATAAACTTAATTGTAACTCAAAGTAATTCAATAGTTGCAAAATTAGAAATATTAAAATCTCTTGAAGACCATAAAGAGACACTTTCTACAGAAATCAAGGATACTAAAGAAAAACTGGAAAAAGATGAAATTACAAAATTTACATATGCAACTATGCAAGAATCTAATCAGAAAAACTTAGATGAAAACACAAATCAAAGAAAAGTTATCTGGAATGAAATTGCAGAAACTATAAATGCAGTTAGTGATAAACTAAACGGACTAAAAGAACTTTATAATAAAAAAACTGAACTTACTAACGGTCCAGTAGTTAAATAAAATTATTCTATAGGGAATACTGATGAAGTATGATTTTTCCGTCTTTAAAAATAACAAAAGATATTACAGATAAAGTTGATAAACTTAAAAAGATAGAAAATACTAGAAATGTTGACGAAGAAAAAATTTTTGAAGATTATTCTAATGAACTTATAACTAAAAAAAATGTAATTCTTAAACTTAAAAAAAAAAAAATACTTCATGATTCCAAAAAATTAGATATTAAAGCAATTAATGCTTTAGTTGAAGCAAACAATACTTTTTCTAAATTTTCTAATTCATTGGAACTTAAAAAAATACCATTATTTGAGGTTTCAAAAAGATCACAAGTAAACAAATTTTTTAAAGATTTATTTTCTAAAAAACAAGAAATTAAACCACAAGTAATAGTTAAACCAATTCCAAAAAAAACTACAGCTATTACTCCATTAAAAGAAAAAACAATTACTCCAGTTATAGAGAAAAAAGAACATAAAAAAAGTATTTTTAATAAATTATTTAAAAAAAAGAAAGAAGTAGTTAAAACAGAAAAAGTTATAAAACAAGAAATAAGCCCTGTTTTTGAACCACCGAAAGAACTTTTACCTGAAAACTATCAAGTTTTAATACATGGCTTTGCATATGCGTTCATTAAAGAAAATGATCAAGGAAGAACTTATGTTGTTGCAGAACCAGAACTTACAAAGGAAGAAGAAGAAATTCTAAAACAAACAAGAGATACTTTAATAAATAAAATATCACTTGCAGACCTTGGTAATGATAGTCAGATGTATGATTTAATTGATAAAATATTTTTAAGAAATAAAATTAAATTAAACAAAGATCAAAAATCAAAAATTGTTTATTATATTATAAGACAAGTAAGTGGACTGGATAAAATAGAACCACTTATGCATGACCCATTAATTGAAGATATTGAATGTGATGGTATAGGTATACCAATATTTATTGTGCACAGAAAATACGGGCACATTGTAACAAATATTATGCTTAATAGTGAAAACGAATTACAACAATTTGTAATTAAAATGGCTCATCTATGTAAAAGTTATGTTTCATACGCATCCCCACTTTTAGATGCTATACTACCAGACGGATCTCGTGTAAATGCGATTTTAACCTCAAACGTTTCAACTAGAGGACCTACATTTACAATAAGAAAATTCCCTCAAAAACCTCTTACTACTGTTGACTTAGTTAACTCAAAAACTATAACTTCTGAAATTGTAGCATATCTTTGGACACTTATAGAATTTAAAAAAAATATGGTATTAATAGGACCAACAGCTGGTGGTAAAACCACACTTTTAAATGTGATTTCGTCATTTATTCCTAATGCTCAAAGAGTAGTATCAATTGAAGACACTAGAGAAATTAATCTTTTACTTGATAATTGGATACCTCAAATTACAAGACCTGGTTTTGGACCACCTGATAGTAATGGTAAAAGATATGGTGAAGTTACAATGAATGATCTTTTAAAAGAATCATTCAGACAAAGACCTGATTACTTAATTATCGGTGAAGTAAGAGGAGAAGAAATGGCTCTTATGTTCCAAGGTATGGCTTCTGGACACTGTTCTTTATCAACAATTCACTCAAAGAGTGTTGAAAATTTATTAACAAGAATTACAACTCCACCAATTTCACTTGATCCATCACTTTTAACTACACTTGATATTGTTATTATTACTGGTTTCTCTGGAATGGGTGAGGGGAAAAGAGAAATTAAAGAAATTGATGAAATAAAAGGATTTAATCAAAAAGAAAATAAAATAGAATACAATGCTATTTATAAATCATCAGATAAATTTAAAGAAAAAAGTAAAACTTCAGAAAGTGATCTTTTCCAAAAAGAAATGCCACTTGTATATCATAGTGAAGTTTTAAAAGAAATTTGTGTAGAACAAAATATTTCAAAGGATAAAATGTCAGAAATAATTATACAAAGAACAAAATATTTAGAAGATTTAATAAAAAATCCACCTAAAGACTATATTGAGTTTAATAAATCACTTAGAAATTATAAAAGAAAAGAAAACTTTAAAATTAATTAAAAAGGATCATCATATTTTAAAAAATCATCATTCTTTTTCTTTAAACTTTTTTTCTTATAACTATTTTTCTTATTTCCCTTTTTTTTAATAAATATCAATAAAATAATAAGTATTAAAATTATAAAACCAATAAAAATATAATTGAACCAATTTGTTTGAACAGGAATTTCAGTAAATCCAGAATCAATTATTGTTTTTGCTTTTAATTTAATAGTATTAAGTTTTAAAATAGCTTGAGAGTATTCTGCTTTTGAAAAATTAGAGTTCATTTCAGTATATAATTTTTGAACTGCCATTACTTCATCTTGTTCTTTCCAATAGGATTTATTTTCAGGATCTAAAATAGTTGTAATTGCAGAATCAACATTTGAATAATTAGGTAAAGATGAATCATATGTTTCAAGAACATTTTTATATAAAACATAATCTTTTCTTAAAATTAAATTATCAATATATATTTTTATTTTCTGATTACCAATATTTCCCTTAAGATTATTTGAAAGATTAGTGTAGAATGCACTGGTTGAAGAAAGACTTTCATAAATATAACTTACTTGTGAATTAAGTGATTGTGATGGAGATGCAACAGACACAATTCCTGCAATCTCTTGAGAGGGTATACTCCCATCAGCAACAAGTGCTGTTATTAATAAATCAGATGTTTGAATATAATCTGAAGTTGCTTGAGTAATTTGATCATATCTTTTAAAAGAAGAATCAAAAGATATTAACAAACTTTCAGATTTATCACAATCAGGATTAGATAAATAACTATTTTGATTACTGTATAAATCTGTTAAATTATCTTGAATCTCAGTTAAATAGGTTATTAAAATATTCAAATTATTTTCTGTCAAAGTAATTTGAGTATTTACATTTGAAGAATATTTTTTTAAAGATAATCCCTTTAACTGTGCTTTTTTGGAATTAAGAGAATTAATTAAAGTACTTGTTTTATCAATTAACTGCAAAGACAAATAATTACTTGAATTAGAATTAATTAAATCCTTTAATAAAAATTCAGATTTAACTAACTTAATATTAAAAGAATCAGTTTTACTTATAAAAACTTCAGATGATAATGAGGACACAGGAATAAACAATACTGCTTCTCCAATTGAATTAACTATTGGGATTACAAAATAATCTAGTTTTTCACATGAAATCATTGGTTGAGTATATGAATCAATCATTTCGTTTTCAGAAATATAATTTTTAGAAATATCTTGAGCTCCAAATAAGGATAAACCTAACAATGAAGAAGACAATAATACCATAAAACTTAAAATTAAAAATATTTTTTTCATAAAATTAACCTGTTTGTTCTTTTTTATAAAACAATTTATAGAATAAATAAACATATAAAAGTCCAAATAATGAAAACGAAATTGAAAAATAAATTTGTGCCATTGATGCCATTATTAAAGCATAAAACAAAGCAAAAAATTGATTTACAATTACCATTAAAGGCATATTTGAAATTGCACTTAAAACTTGATTTTTAACTTCCACAGAATCTAAATTTGCATAAATTTTTTTAATATCATCTTTTGTTGTTTTTTGTGAAAGATTTTGCTTTAAATCATCCATATAATCTAAATATTTATAGACTACTGGATCTTGAATGGATTTTAGTGCTTCGTATTCCTGAGCATCAATTATAAAAGTTACAGCTGAAACAGTACTTGCTTTACCTATACTATAAGAAGTACCTAACCATTCTCCAAGATTATCACCAATAAAAACATTTACAATTCCAGCTTGCATTTTTTGAGCATAACCGTGCTGACTTGGTAAAATTACTAATAATATTACTAAAAATAAAGAAACTGTTAAAAGAAGACTTATTTTTGAGTTTGCATAGTTTGATAAAGAAAATAAGTTATCCCTAATTTTAAACTTATTATAAGTTAAAACTGATAAAATCAAATGAGCTATTAAATAAAATACAGCAAACAATAAAAAATTAAGTGAAAAACCAAACAAAATAAAAGATAGCATAAAACCAGCTAACATACCTATAAAAACCTCTATTAAATCAGTTTGTTTGTCTTTTCCTATAGACAATGCGATACAAATAGACGAGGTTATTGGAAAAAACAATAATAACAACAAGAAATCTAGAGTAAGGAATGTATTTACAATAGTAGGTAAATCAAAAATAATTAAAGCTTTTAATGAAATATGTGAAGCTGTATAAAAATACATCCAAATTAATATAGAAAATGCAATTAAAGCTATTTTTAATAAGCCCTTTTTTGTAAAAGCAGCACTATAACTCATCAATATTCACCAAATCTAAAAAACCTTCCTTTTCATCAATAATAAAAGTGGTTTCAGCTTGAGATATATAACTACCTTTTCTATCTATTAATACAGGAAAGCTTGAAATTATTTCATTTTTTAAAAGTTCACGTAAAGCATATCTTCTTTGAAAAGTAGATAATGATTTACCAATCCAGTATTCAGAAAATGGCATTCCATTATATTTTTTAATTTCATCTAAAAGAATTTTTGCATCTTTATTTCTAATTGGCTTATCTTCTATATGTTGAAAAATCAATATTTTTTCACCTTCATTTACAAATCCAGTTCCAGTTGTTACAAATGGTTCAATTGCAAATGGAAGACCAATATCTTTAAAATAAATATCAGAATTATTTTTTGTATTTAAAATTGCAGGTGATACATGAGGTTCATATCTTTCAATGGCATGACCTGTTAAATTAATTACTGGTTTAAAACCACGAGAAGTAATTTCATTCTCAATAATTTCACCAATATCAGAAATTTTTGCAGTTTTATAATTATCAATTAAATATTTTTTAGCAACTAAAAGAGCCTTTAAACTAGCTTCTTTTAAAGGTTCATGTTTTTTATTAAATATTATTGTTTGAGCTGAATCAGAAATATATCCATCAATGGATACACCAATATCAACTTTTAAAACATCGTCTTCTTGTAAAATAATTGGATTTTCTAAATCATAGGTATTATGAGCAGCCTCATTGTTTATTGATAAATTAACTGGCCATGCAGGTACTGCACCATTATCTAAAACAAACTTATCAATTTCAACACCTACTCTTGATAAATCACAACCAACTTTAATTTTGCTTTTTGCAAATTTATGTGCTTTAAAACCAAGCTTACCTGCTTTTTTTAAAAGATTTAAATCGTATAATTCAGACATTAATTATCATTTTTTTGATTTTTTATTATTTTTTGTAGATATAAAGAACAATGCTACCAAAGCAATTAAAATTCCAGAAAAAATAGGAACATCACTTACAGGTACCTTATCAGTTGATCTTATTACTGTAAAATATTTACTATAAAGATCATTTGAAGGATTATCATCGGTAGTAGTTATTTTTGCTCTGATTAAATAAGGTTGACTTGATTGATTTAAGTTAACATCTAAAACTCGTATATTTTCGCCTTGAGACAAACTTGTTATTGATCCAGTAAAAGCCATTACACCTGAAGGTGCATAAATATTCACATCAACATTTACATTGCCAATTCCTGAAATTATGAAATTTGCATTTAAATCTTGACCAGCTCTTACAGTATTTGGTAAAATTATATCTGTTAATGCAGAATCAGAATAAGCATAAACTATATTAGATAAAATTAATACTGCCATAAATAAAAATATACTAAATAATATTTTATAATTGTTTTTCAAGATAATCCACCTTTTTCACACCTATATATATTTAAGAAAACTAATAAATATATAGGAGTTAAGTAATAAAAAGCTTTTTATTTAAAAAAAAAAGAAAACAAGAAGAAAAGATTCATTTTAATTTTGAATCGTATTCTCCAGCATTTAATTTAACTAAAATTTCTTTTGTAGGAAGTCCATCAACATTAATTCCCATTGATCTACAAGAACCTAAAATTTCTTTAACAGATGATTTTTTAGATTTTGAAATAAGTTGAAAATATTTAGCGTTTGTTATTTTTAACACTTGATCAAATGTTAAATTCCCAGCTACATCAACGTTAACCTTTGCAGCACCCTTCTTGATTTTAAGTTCTTTTTTTATCAAAGCACTTGTTTGAGGATAACCTAATTCAATAGTAAATTTTTTCTTTGAATCAATATGTATTTTTAATGGGATTTCAATTCCTTCAAGATGTTTTGTAACCTCATTAATTTTGTTTACAACTTCCATTGTATTAACTCCTAAAGGACCTAATGCAGGACCAATTGGAGGACCAGCGTTTGCTTTTCCAGCTTCAACTAAAACTTTTATTGTTGGCATATTCTATCACTCTTTTTTATATTTTCCTTAATTTAATAATTTTATATTTTCTGCTTTTATTGTAATTGGAATCTTTACACTAGCATCGAAAAGCTCAATAATTACTTCTTCCTTTGCAATATTAATTCTAATTACTTTAGCACGAAAACCTTTAAATGGACCAAGTATAATTTCAACAGTTTGTCCAGATTTAATTGAACTCATTAATGGTCTTGATTCTAAAACTCCAGCAATTTCTTTAATATCTATATTTCCTTCAACAATTTTTCCACCTTTAATATGAGGTACATTATGAACTAAAATTTCAACTGTTTTTTTAGAATCAGCTTCAACTAAAAGATAACCTTTAAGGTCAGCCATTTCAACAATAGAATAAACTTCTAATTCATCTTGTCTTGCTTTATTTGCTAAAAGATCCATTATAACCTTTTCTTGACCAACTGTGGTTCTTATTGTAAAAATCATATTTATTTCCTATTGTACTATTTTTTTAAAAAAAGCTTCCAATTAATTTTATAAGATATCCAATAACCCCAATTAAAACTATACCAATAGCAATAATTTTAGCCATTAATAAAAATTCTTTTCTTGTGGGTTTCTGAGAAATATTTAAAATCCTTCTTGAGGATGTTAAAAAATTTTTAAAATTTTCTATTATTTTTGTCATAACTATTCACTTTTATTTTAAACACTATCAATGTCTAAATCCATTGCCTTGTTTTCTAAAGCTTCATATCCTTCTTCTAAATAAGGAATATTAGCTCCAGCAATAACAACCATTACTTTTACTTTTTTATTTGCAAGATCGTCATCAATCATTGCACCCCATATAATATGAGCATCTTCATTTATTTTTGAAGCAACAGTATCCACTATTAATTCAGATTCTTTAATTGTTAAATCAGAACCACCAATAACATTAACTAATGCTCTTTTTGAACTTGAAATATCAACATCTAAAAAAGGTGAAGTTAATGCATTTTCAATAGCTTCCATTGCTCTTGCATCATTTCCTTTTTCTAAATTTGATTCTCCAACACCAATCATTGCCATTCCTCCTTTTGAAAGAATAGTTCTAAGATCAGCAAAATCAAGATTAATTATTCCAGCCTTTGTTATAAGCTCAATAATTCCTTTAACAGCTTCAGTTAAAATTTGATCTACTTCTTGAAAAGCTACATTTAATGGTAAATCAGGTGCTATTTCTAAAATTTTATCATTTGGTATAATTATTAAAGTATCCACTTCTTTTTTTAATTTATCAAGACCAGCTAAAGCATTTTCAATTCTTTTTTTACCCTCTACAGCAAATGGTAAAGTTGCAACACCAATTGTTAATGAACCTTGTTCTCTTGCAAATCTAGCTATTACAGGCGCAGCACCAGTTCCAGTTCCACCACCTAAACCACAAGTTACAAAAACTAAATCTTTTCCTTTAATTATATTTATAAGTTCGTCTTTTGATTCTTCAGCAGCAGCAGTACCAACATCTGGGTTTGAACCAGCTCCAAGGCCTTTTGTAGTTTTTTTACCAATTAATACTTTTTTATCAGAATTAACTCTTATTAAAGCTTGAGCATCTGTGTTTAAAGCAATTGTAAAAGCACCTTCTATACCAACACTTGTTATTCTTTCAATGGTATTATTTCCACTTCCACCAACACCAATAACACAAATTTTAGGTAAAGATGCATTTAAAAATTCTTCCAATTCTAAATTTTCTTGATTTTTGTCCAAAACATTCACTCCTACAAAATAAAATAATCGTATAAAAATAAGTATAATAATATATATTATAGTGAAGAAACATTTAAATATAATACTATTACACACATATATTACTGAGGGATAAAAAATGATAGATAAAACCATTGAAAAAATAGCTAAAGATATTAAAGAAATAAAAATCCAAGGAGCAAGTAATATAGAAATTACTGCCATTAAAGGAATTTTAGAACTTGTTAAGCGAACAAATAAATTAAACGACGCACTTATAGAAGAAATTAAAGAAAACATAAACCATTTAATTATTCAAAGACCAAATGAACCTAAACTTAGAAACTCAATGAGCTATGTTTTTCAATTAGTTAAAAAACACCCAAACAATACAGAACCTCTTGAAATAGAAATTGAAAAATATGAAGAAAAAACTGAAAAAGGAAACAATGATATTGCAGAAATGGCTTCTAAATTAATTTCAAATGGATCAAAAATATTAACCCATTGTCATTCCACTCTTGTTGAAAATACATTTAAAAGAGCACACGACAAAGGAATTGATTTTGAAGTGTTTTGTACGGAAACAAGACCAAGATATCAAGGAAGAATAACTGCAAAAAATTTAGCTGATTATGGAATTAATACAACTTTAGTTACAGATGCATCAATTACTCATTATCTTAAGCAAATGGATTACTTTTTTTCAGGATCAGATGTTGTATTCTTTGATGGATCAATTATGAATAAACTAGGAACATATGCAATAAGCCTAGTAGCAAGAGAATTTAAAACACCACATATTGTATTAACATCAACACATTGTGTTGAAACAAATGATCTTTTAAGTTTCGTTCAAGAAATTGAAGAAAGAAATATAAATGAAGTTTGGAAAAAAGAAACAAGACCAGAAAAATTAAAAATTAAAAATCCAGCCTTTGATATTGTACCAAATGAATTAATTGATAAATTTATTACAGAAGAAGGTGTATTCTCACCAGAGACATTATCTTTATGGGTAAACCAACTGGATAAAAAATAAATTATTTTAAAAAAATTGATTTAAACCAGTTTGTTTTTTACCAGTTAAAAGTTCATCTTTAGAAATATTAAATACTTCTATTATTGGTAAAATTGATGGTATTAATTGATTATTTAAATAATAGTCAACATCATAATCTTTTTCTGAAACCAAATCAATTATTCTTGCTTTCTCAGAAATAGATTTACCTTGTTTATCAGTTATTATATATTCAATAACTTCTTTTCTTTTTAATATAATACCATTTTCCTTTGCATTAATATATGCAGACATTGCAGGATTAATAAGCTTATAACTTTTAATTGTTTTATGAATTATAGACTGAATAACTAATTTTTCTAAAGGAACTTTATGCTCCTGAAGCTCCTTAACCTTAGTTTTAATATATTCAATTGCTGATTTAGGATCTTCTTCTTTTAAAACCAACTTTAATACTTGTCGTTGAGTTTCTTTAACAAGTGGACACCAATCACGACGTACAAGTTCAAAACCTTTAATTTTTAAATCACCACTAGTTGATAAAAGTGCATATTTTTTCTTAGCTGCTTTTTCTTTATCCCTTGACATTACAAAAATACCAGTTTTAAATATTTCTTCAAGCTCAAGAGACATTGCTTTTGGTAAAGACTTATTTACTTTTTCTAAATCATCTTTAAGTTTATCTATATTTTCAAAATGTAAAAAACAAGAATCTGTATCCCCGTAGATTACTTGATAACCCATTTCTTCAAAATTAGTAATTATCTCTTGAATTTTTGTTCTTACTAAATGATACATTACATTTAAACAACTTCTACAATACCAACGTGCTCCAGAAAAACCCATATATCCATAAGTGGATGCAAGTAATATTTTTAGTGCATATTGCTTAGCATAATAGGCTCTATACTCTTGAGTTGTTTTATCTAAAGTTTTCATTTTTTCTTTAATAGGAATTCTTATATTTAATAATTCTGACAAAAGAGAAGGTACAAAACCCTTTATTTTTTTAGAAATTTTGTGACCTAATATTTCTTCACCAGAATCATCAACATCCATAGTTTCAGGACTTAAATTATAGGTTATTATTAAAGAAATATGATAACTTCTAAAATCAACAATAGCAATATTTTTATGGAGACCAGAAATTGGATCCTTTACATAAGCTCCAGTAAAAGTATAGGCATATCTTTCAGATAACTGTTCAGAGGTAGGTTTATTTGGAATTAATAAATTATTTTTAACATAATAATTCATAAACCATCTTTCAACCATAAAACCAGCTGAAGATCTCAACACATCAAATACAGGAGTGTAAATTAATTTTGAAATTTCATAGACAATAGTTAAATAATCCTTACCAAGTTCTTCAGTTGCAATTACATCATCAAGATTGTATTTTGCGATGTCAACTAAATTAAAATTAAGATATGAAAATCTCATTTTTGTTGGAGGCATTTCAAGTTTTGGTTTACCTGTTATCTTTGTATAAATTGAATTTAAATCAAATTTAGAATAATTAAAAACCTGCAAATAATTTAATAGCTTAATTAACACATAAACATCAACATGAACCATTCCATCAACAGAAACTGTCCTACTTCCTCTTTTTGAAAAAATAATTGAAGATCCATTTAAAGTTAATTCTTGAAAAGTTAAAACTTTATACCTTTTGAAAAGATATTCAAAATCAAAACCATCACCATTATAAGTAAAAATAACATCGGGATTTGTTTGTCCAAAAAATAAAGCAAATTCTTTAATTAATTTAACTTCATCAGTAAAACATAAAACTTTGTCTTTCACAAAATATTTTTTTAATTCCTTTTCCTTAATTTCATCACTATTATTTAAAATAAAAAAATAATTTTCATTATTAAACTTAGCAGCAATAGAAATAATTGGCGAATCTTTAGGTGTAGGAAATTGAGTTCCAGAAGGTGGTAAGATTTCAAGATCAAAAGTAAAATAATCAATATCAGTTAACAAAAGATCATCTAATAATTTAAAAGAAAGAATGTGATCTCCTTCTGCAATATATTCTATTTTTTTAAAATTAGTTAATCCAAGGTCCATAAAAGCTCTGGATAGAAAAGGAATATCTGCTTCAAAAAGAGAATAATTGGAACTTAAATTTGCATATGATTCATTTAAATAATGCTTAGACAAAACTAAAGAATCAACATCCTTAAATATAAGCTTATATACAAAAGACATATTTGATTTTTTAGTTTTTATAATCTCAATAATTCCTTTTAAATTTTCTTTTAAAAAAATAAAATCATTCTCAACTAATTCAGTTACAGAAATTAAATAAAAATAAGGAGAAAAATCAAAAGTATAATTTTTTTTAAATCCAGAAGAATCTTTAATTGTTAAAAAAAAAGCCTCTTTATAAAAAGCAGTTACAAAAATACCTGTCTTTTTTAAAAAAGTTGATTTTAAAGTCATAGATTATCTTTTAAAAAAAAAATTAAATAAATGAAGCTAAAAGCCCCATTATGAAAATAACTATGATAGTCATAATAACTGTTGAAACTGGATTTTCAAACTTATACATATTGTCAACAAAATGATACATCATAATTAAATAATAAACAAACAATGAAAGTGCAAAAATTATTAATAACAAAATTCCAATACCTGCTCCAATACCTAATGCTGGCATATAACCATTACTTACAAAAAATGCTGGATTTTGTAAAATCATTGACATATAAGGAAGAATTTTTGGCATAAAAATAAGTGAAATTGCAATAACAATTATTAATGCAAAAATTGCAACTACTCTAAAGGAAGCAAGCCCAGATAATATTTTTTTAAATTCATTACCCTTGAGATTATTCTTACCTTTAACAAAATAAAGTATAGCGTAAAGTATAGCTCCAAATACAACCCAGCTAACTATAAAATTAATTAAAATTCTAATTGTGAAATATTCTAAAATGTTTGGCATTTTTAAAAAGAACAATATTAGTGTTTCTAAAAGTATTGACACAAAAATTAAAATTGCAGCAGTACCTAAATCTACTTTATTATAAAAACGAGATATTAATTTTTTTGGATTTAAACTAGTCACTTCTTTTTCATCATCAACTAAATTTTTCTTTTTTAATCTAACCATAAGTATTTCACCACTCTAACCTTAGTATTATCTGTATATATCTACTATAAATATATTTATATAATTATGTTTTATAAAAATATGTTTAAAAATCACAATTAATATCTAAAAAACAAATGTTTAAGTAGAAAATGTTTTAAATATAAACAATCAAGATATAATTATTAAAATAAAATTAAAAATTAAGAACAAATATGAAAACTAAAAAAGACGGTCAAATCTTAATGGGAATTTGTAATAACTTCAATAAGCTAAGTTATAACAAAGATAAATTTAAACCAAAGTTAATTGAAAGTCATAAATTTGGTGATGGATTTATTATAGAAAGCAATCTTAAACGTCAATTAATTGGCCTATACTATAAAAATACAAAAATTGGAATTTTAGGTTTTTCAATTAAAAAAGGAATTTTAAACATAGATGGACTACAAGGAATTCCTAATAAACAAATGAGATATCCATCAGGTTGGTATGAACATTTATTAAATCCATTAATAATAGCAAGTATCAAAGTATATGAAAACCCAATAAATCTTGCCAATAAATTAACCTATAATATTATAACCTCAAAAGCTTTAGAAAGCAGAATTAAAGAAATAAAAGAAAACTTAGAAAAATCAAAACGTGAAGTTAAACACCTAAAGGAAATACCTAAAAACGACATTGCATTTAAAAGACTTTAATATAATAAAAAATAACTAATCTTACAAAATAATAGATTAATTTTCACAAAAAAAGTAAGAGATGATTATTTTACAAAAGAAAGTTTTTTAAATCTTAATAAATCAAGAGTAATTTTTATTGTAAAAGCACATACAAATTATTTTAAATCTTTATCTAAAACTCCACTTATAAAGCCTAAACATAAAATTATTAAAATCAATAAAAAAAGATAAAATTTTATTTTTTCCAATAAAAAATATTGTTTACAAA
>CAZQEL010000003.1:51287-62282 GCA_964591795.1 uncultured archaeon
AGGTATTTTAAGCATTACCATAGATTATATAATTAGAAATTTTTTAAATAAAAGGTGATATGTTATGCCAAAAGAACAAGATTATTTAAACGATGCAATTTATGACAAAGGACAAGGATCACTAGATAATATTGAAAAACCAAAAAAAATTAAAAAAATTAAAAAAAATCTAGGCTACACTGAAAATATACTTAACACACTTTTTAAAAAGAAAAAAATAGTTAAAAAAGAATATAAACCAAAAAAAGAAAATAAAAAAACATCACTAAGTAAAACTAAAAAAAGGACTATAAATATTTTTAAAAAGAAAAAAGATATGACATTTTTTAATAAATTATAGATTTTTTAATAAAATGCAAAAATATTTAAATTTAGAAAATATATTTAAATACCTCTACTTATATATTAAATATAATATAACAATTAAATTAATTAAAAAATGGTGAAAAAAATGAATGATTTTCAAATAAAATTTGTCCAAGCAGGACAATTAAAAGAAAGACAATTTATTGTAATTGAAGGTGTAATCTGTAGAATTGATACAATGGATAAATCAAAACCAGGTAAACACGGTGCTGCAAAGCTTAGAATGACAGCAACTGGTGTTTTTAATAATAAAAAAATGAATTTATTAAAACCAGTTGATGCTGATGTAGAAGTTCCTGTAATTGACAAAGCAAATGCACAAATAATTTCAGATTCTGGTGACAAATACCAAATCATGGATATTACTGATTATAAAACATACGAAGTTAACAAAGGAGAATTTAAAGATCTTAAAGCTGGAGATAACATAGAATATATGAAAGCTGGACCTTTTATAAAAATATCAAGAAAAAGAGCAGATACAGAATAAATACTTATTCTGTATTTTTTATTATTAAAAAAAAAGAGTAATTAAAAAATTACTCTTTAATTTCAATTTTAGAAAACAAATTACCATATTTTTTAATAATTTTCCCTTCTATTATATTTGTAAAAGCTAGTTTTTTGTGTTCTAGATTTTCTGTGTCCAAACCTAATTGAGTAAACATCTCTTTCCATTTTTTTGTAAGAATAGGAGATAATTCTAATGCAAGAATTCTTATTGACTCAAGCAAATTATAAATAACCTTATCAAACTGTTCAGGGTCAGATGTTATTAATTCCCAAGGTTTGTTATCCTGAACATATTTATTTAATGTAGCAGAAATTTTAAGAATTTCATTTAAAATTTTTGAAAGTTCATATTTTTTATAAAGTTCATGTATTATAAATATTTTACTTTCAATAATTTCTGAAAAATCATCCTTGTAAAAAGAAAAACCATTTGGTTTATTTCTTTTTTCAGCTAAAGTTACAACTCTTGATAAAAGATTACCAATACTTGAACTTAAATCACTATTTACTCTTTCAACAAAACTCTTTTTTGAAAAAGAACCATCTTCTCCAAAAGACATTTCTTTAATCACATAATATCTATAGATATCTGAACCAAACTTTTCAACATATTCTTCAGCATAGATAACATTATTAAAAGATTTAGACATCTTTTTACCTTCTGAAAGATACCATCCATGAGCAAATTCTCTAACAGGAAGTTCTATGTCTAGAGATTTTAAAAAGATAGGCCAATATATTGCATGAAACCTAAATATCTCTTTACCCATTAATTGAAAGTCAGGTGGCCAATATTTATTATAATTTTCAGATCCTTCTCCACCAAGAGCAGAATAATAATTAAACAAGGCATCAAGCCAAACATAAATTGTATATTTCTTATCAAAAGGAAGTTCAATACCCCAAGGAACTTTTTCTTTAACTCTTGAAATACATAAATCTTCAAGCCCATTATTTATAAAAGACAGAATTTCATTTTTATTTGATTCTGGCCCTAAAAAAGAAGGATTATCTTCAATGTATTTTAAAAGCCATTCTTGATATTTTGAAAGTTTAAAAAAATACGCATCCTCGTTTTCAATTGTTACAGGATGTCCAAAAGGACATATTTTATTAGTCAAATCCTTCTCAGTATAAAAAGATTCACAACCCTTACAATAATAGCCTTTGTAACTACCTTTGTAAATATCTCCTTTTTCAAACATCTTTTGAGCAATATTTTGAACAACTTTTACATGTTCCTTATCAGTTGTTCTTATAAAATAATCATAGGAAATATCAAGATCCTTCCAAACCTTCTTTGTGGAAACTACTAACGTATTTAAAAATTCATTTGGTTCTTTCCCTTCATTTTTTGCTGCTTGATAAACTTTTAATCCATGCTCATCAGTACCTGTTAAATAAAAAACATCAGAACCTAAAAGTCTATAGTATCTTGCAAAAACATCTGCAACTATTGTAGTGTAAGAATGACCTAAGTGAAACTTACCACTTACATAATAAATTGGTGTTGTTATAAAATATTTTTTTGGGAAATCTAAATTGTTCATAAATATCACATCCATGTTTTTTTTAAAATAATTAAATCTTAAAGATTTAAAAATACACTTTCAAAAACCCTGCAACTATAGTGCAGGTATCACATGGCCATAAGAGAAACAGCTATAAATAGATTAAAATAATTTGCAATAATATTTGAAATTCCTTTCTCTATCATATATATATTATTAAAATATATGTATATAAACCTTTATATTTAGAAAATAACTTCAATTTCAAAACCACAAACAGGCATAGTATAATTATGATTTTGTAAAATGTTAGGAGAAAACTCACCAATATGCCCTACATCTTTACCATCTATAAAAACAGAAGCGCTTCTTCCTTTAATATAAAATGGAAATTCTTTTTCTTTAAGTTCTAAACGTTTTCCAAAAACATTTGTTAAAGCTAAAAGAGTAGAAGAAATTTCAGTAAAACTTATTTTAGAATTTGCAATTACTGCTGCTAAATGAAGTTTACTTTCAGACAAAGTTTCTTTTTTTTTATTTTCAACAACAACAAAATCACATGCAAATAATTTTTGTGCAAAAGATTTATGTTGATTATTTACAAGTGCTTTAAAAAGTTTAGGAATAATCCAAGTTCCAACTATATTAATTGAACTTTCAGCACTAAAACCTAAAGGAATATATTTTTCTAGTTTTAAATTAAAATTTTCAAAAGAATCTTTTTTTGAAGATAAAATAAAAGGTAAAACTTCAATAAAACCCATTGAAGCCATACTTGTAATTATTTGATCTTGAATAACTGATATTTCTAATCTTTCACCTACAGATGGAATATTTGTGTAAGTTGGAGTAATTTTATCTAAAGTATAACTTCTTGCTAAATCGTCAGCAATATCATTTTCATGCATAATATCTGTTCTAAAAACAGGAATAGTTACTTCAATTAAATCAGAAGAAATTTCCTTTAAAGAATACATCATCCTTTCAAGATTAAAAATAGCTTCCTTTAAAGAAATTTTAGAACCTAATATTTGATTCATTGATTTTAAAGAAACTACCATTTTTCTTTCAGAAAAATCTGGAGAAATTATTTTTTTATCTGGATAAACAATTTCAAGAGAATATAACTCTCCTAAAAAATCAGAAAACATAGAAACTAAAATATTCATTGTATGTTTTAATTTTAAAAGATTTTGACCAGTACACTCTAAAAATAAATCCTTTGTATGAACCGTAACTTTACCAGTATCATTTGAGTTAATTATAGGTGGCATTGAAAGAATTTTATTATTTGCATCCTTAAAATAAAGATACCTTTGTTTATTTTCTAAAAGATAAGAATATTCTTGACCAATAGGATGTTTTTCAATAATATCTTTACCTGTCATTTCCTTATTTTCACCTAAAGGAATAAATTTTATACTTTCTGGAAAATCAGCTTGAAAAGAAATTGGAAAAGAAATTTTATCCAACGGATATATTCCAATGGCAACCGATTTTCTTTTTCTACCATAAGTTAAATGTAATTTTTCTTGAACAGTAATTATTTCTTTTATTTTTTCATCATCTAAAGATAAATTTTTAATAATTGCGCACATAGTATAATTACCATAATTAACCGCAGACAAATCAACAATAACTTTCTTTCCAGAGTCCATTAATTTAGCTGGCATATATTTATTTATAGACATATATGATTCAAGAGCCCTTTTAAAACCAACAAATGATAATAAATCAATTCTTTCAGCAGTAATTTCTACCTTTAAAACATCAGTATCTACATCATATCCATCAATTTCAAGACCAAAATTAAATAAAACTTCTTCAAATTCGTTTAAAGTAAGATTAGGTTTATTTATTTCTTGTTTAAGTTTTTTAAATTCAAAATCAATTACAGCCATAAAATATTCACTCAAATTTTCTTTTTGGAATTATATAGTTTCTAAGATATTCAATATCACAATCATCACCAAAAACTTCCTTAATGTTACCTTTATCTAAAAGAAGCATACCAATTCTTTCAATACCTATACCCCAAGCAATAACATTATTTTTGATGCCATATGGTTCTAATGTTTCTTTTCTAAAAACACCAGAATTCATAATTTCTCTATATCCTTTAAATTTTTCAAAGTAAGCATAAACTTCAACACTTGGTTCTGTATAAGGATTATATGTGGGTTTTATTTTTATTTTAGTAATACCAAGCTTACTTAAAAACTTTTTAATAAATCCAATTAAATCAGAAAGGCCTATATTTTTACCAATTACAAAACCTTCTGCCTGATAAAATTCAGCTAAGTGTATTGAATCAATAGATTCATTTCTAAAAACTTTACCCACACAAAAATATTTTGAATTTTTCTTTTCTTCTTTTGTTAAATTATAAAAAGTTCTGAAAGTTACAGAGGTTGTATGTGTTCTTAATATTAAATTTTTAGATATTTCCTCATCCCAAATATATTGATGACCAGTAGAACCTGTTTTTGAACCGGTTTCATGAACAGCTTTTATTTTTTGTAAAAAAGATCTACTTTTTGGTAATTTTCCTTTAAGTGGTAAATAGAAAGTATCTTGCATATCTCTCATTGGGTGATCCTGTGAAATAAACATAGAATCCATTGGCCAGAAGGAAACATCAACATAGGGTCCTGTCATTTCTTTAAACCCCATTTCTAAATATAAGTCTTTAATATAACCCATAATCATTCTTAATGGATGTACTCTTCCAATTTCTGCAGCTTTTGGAAGTTTTGATACTTCATATTCTTTAAATTTTAAATTTTTATAATTATTTTTTTTTAAAATTTCAGAAGTTAAATTAATTATTGTATCTTTATCAATAACATATTCTTTTTCAGTTAAAAATAAATAGGTTTTATTTAAAATTACTTTTTTTGAAATAAATTTACGTTGTAAAAAATCAGATACAATTTCAGTAGAAACTTCTTTTGATGAAGTTAATATTTTTTTCAAATCCTCTTTTAAAGGTTTAATCTTAGAAATATAATTTAAATCAACAATAATTTTTCCAGAATCAATTATTACAAGATTAAGTCTTTTAGAAATTCCAAAAGCTAAAGGAATTTCATTATCTAAAAGTCCTTTTATTTTCAAAGTTTTTAAGGAAGACATTAAAATATTTTTATTTTTAATATAATTACAAAATATTTCTTCAATAAACCCTTTTTTTAAAGCAGCTTTACCAATTTCGGTTAAATAATAAATAGAAGTTTCATTTACTTTTTCAGAAATAATAGCTTCTAATTTTAAAAGTTCTAAAGAATGTCTTACTGAATCTGAATCTAAATTAAGATTAGAAACAATTTCATCAAAATTAATAGTTTTCTTTTCTTTTAAAAGATTATACACTAAAATATCTATATTATTAAATTTCACAATCATAGAAAATCACTAAAATTATTTTTAATTAAAAATTAATCATCAAAAAAATCACTATCAACAACAAATTCTTTTTTCTGTTTTTTAGGTTTTATTTCAGAATTATTTATAACGAATTTTTGAATTGAATTTTCAAGTGGTTTTTTAAAAATTAAAATTGTAGCAATTAAAATAATAAATACAAGTATTAAATAATAAAATAAGTTAGATTCGTTTGAAGTAACAATTACAAAACTTGGTTTTGGTGGTTTTTTTTCATAGGCTAAAATTTTCATTTCATTTGAAGAAATTCCTTGCCAGTAAATTACATTTTTTTCAAGAGTTCCAACTGGTATAGGATCTTTAATTACTAAAGGATCATATACTTGAATAGTTAATTTTGAATCTGCAGAAATAACATAAAGATTATTAGTTACAAAATTTCTTAAAATATTCTCATTAAACTTCCAAAGAATATCTTCTTCAGTTTCATAATAATTTTGAAGCAAAAGCCCAGATATTTCATAACTCATTGTAATTTTATCATTTGCTTCATCAAAACCAATTGAAATATCAGAAAAATCTTTTAAATAAATATTAGGTTTTATCTTTGGATCAATTAAAACTGTTTTTTCAAGATCAATATTTGCTAAAAGAATCTTTTCTTTAAAAAGAACTTTATCATCTATTACTTGAGAATCATATGAAACAGTCCAACTTTCTGTTATATATGCTTTTTGAGGACTTCTAATATCTATTAAAATATCAAAATCAGTTAGTTTAGCTGAATAGATGTTTGGAATTAAAAATAAAATAATTAAGAAAATAAATATTAGTTTTCTATTCATCATATTTAATATCACATTTAAAACCCTATTATATATATTGTAGAAATACATTTATATATCTTTTCTAAACAGCAAAAAACACTACTCTTTAAATAAAAGTTCGTTTAATACATATATATGAGTATAAATATAAAATATTTAGGGCACTCATCATTTTTATTGACAATTGATAAGAAACGAATATTAACAGATCCTTATTTTGAAAGTAAACCTTGTGGGACATTAAAAAGATTAATTCCTTGTCATCAAGAATATTCGGCATTACCAAAAATTCATACTATTTTAATTAGTCACGAACATCCAGACGCATTTGACAAAGAGGCAGTTAACTTTTTATCTAATAAATATGAATCAAAAATAATTGCACATCACAGTATACTTAATCAAGTAGAAGCATTATTTCATAACAAAGTTCCAATTACTGAATATGAATCAAAAGATATTAATAACATTAATTTTAAAGCATATCCCGCACATCACCCTGGTGCATTTTACCCATTAAGTTATTTAATTAAAGACAAAGATGAAAAAACACTTTATTTTGCAGGAGATACTTTCATGACAAGAGATCATGATTCCATAAAACCAAATATTGCAATTTTACCAATTGGTGGAAAAAGAACAATGGATCTTGGAACTGCAATAAGAGTTATGAAAAAAATGAGACCAGAATTTGTAATTCCAATGCACTATAATACTTTTGAAGATATTAAAAGAAATCCAGAAGAATTAATATATAGATTTGGAAAAAACTATAAAGATGTAAATACAGTAATATTAAATCCAGGAAAAAGTTTTAAATATCCTAAAGCTTAATAATCTAAAACTTCTAAAAAATCTAAATCTTTTGGAACAGTTACAGATTTAAAACTTTTCTTAACTTCTTTTAAAATTTTAATAGTATCTTTATATCTTGAAGAAATATGCACTACATATAAAGATTTAACATTTATTTTTTTTGAAAATAAAGCAAGTGCAGTTGTGTTTGTATGTTTAGTAATTTTAGCCTTATCTTTTTCTGCATCTAAAAAAGTACATTCATGTATTAAAATATCTGGTGAATTAACAACTTTTAAATTAGTTTTAATTGGATAAGTATCTAAAAAATAAATTATTTTTTTACCAATCTTTTTAAATGAATAATCTATAACTTGTTTAGGATAAATAGTTTTACCATTAACCTTAACAGATTTACCTAACTTTAACTTACTGTATAAAGGACCTTCAGGTATTTTTAATTTCAATGCTTTTTGTTTATCAAACTTACCAATTTTATCAATTATTTTAAATACATAACCTAAAGATGAAATTGTATGATCTAATTTAATTGCTGTTATTGATAAATCACTAAAAGATATTATTTGATTTCTCTTAAGTTCAACAAAATTAATTTTATAAGTTAAATTGACATGAGCATGTTTTAAAAAATTTTTAATAAAAGTTTTATATCCTTCAGGAAAATAAATAAAAAGATCTTTTTCTCTTTTATTTAAAGACATACTTGATAATAAACCTAAAAGACCATAATAATGATCACCATGAAAATGAGTAATAAATATATGTTTTATTTTTAAAAGACTTTGACCAGATTTAATAATTTGCTGTTGAACATTTTCACAAGAATCAAAAAGATAATTAATACCTTTATAATTTATTAATAAAGAAGTTAAATTTCTGTCTTTTGTAGGAGTACTTGCACTAGTACCTAAAAAATGTATTCTAATTTTATCACTCATATTAAATATATAAAAACAAATGTATTTTAATAATATTGATATATAGTTATATAAAATAAAAATAAAAAAACACGATTAAATATGAAAAAAATCACAAAAGAGCTTAATTTTAATGACACTAGTGAAATAATAGTGCCAAAAAAAATAATTGACCAAGTAATTGGACAAGAAGTAGCAATTAATCTAATTAAAAAAGCAGCAAGTCAAAAAAGACATATAATGCTTATTGGAGAACCAGGAACTGGTAAATCTATGCTTGCCGCATCCTTAGCAGAAATATTACCACCCTATCAATTAAAAGATATTTTATCATACCCAAATAAAGAAGATTTACACAATCCAATAATACAAGTAACAAATGCAGGAGAAGCTAAAAAAATTATTAATCTTGCAAAATTAGAAGCAGCAAAAGCAAATAGTTCACAAAAAATACTAGGTTTTGTGTTACCAATGGGTTGGCTTATTCTTGCAGTAGTTTTATGGCAATTTAAAATTATATCAGATATTGTATTTGGTGCAATGTTAATATTATCAGGATTTATTATGATTGCAACAGCACTAAGTATGCAAATGATGCAAAAAGGAAAAATATTAATTCCAAAAATACTTATTGATAATTCTAAAAAGAAACATGTTCCATTTATTGACGCAACAGGAGCAAGAGCTGGAGCTTTACTTGGAGATGTTTTACATGACCCATTACAATCAGGTGGACTTGGTACACCTCCACACTATAGAGTAATTCCAGGTATGATTCATAAAGCTAATGGTGGAGTTTTATTTTTGGATGAAATAGCATCTCTTTCACCTAAATCACAACAAGAATTATTAACAATTTTACAAGAAAAAAAATATAGTATAACAGGTCAATCAGAATTATCTAGTGGTGCAATGGTTAGAACTACACCTGCACCTTGTGATTTTATATTAGTTGCAGCTGGTAACTATCAAGATCTTGAAAGAGTACACCCTGCAATTAGATCTAGAATTAGAGGTTCAGGATATGAATGTCAAATGAACATTGATGTTCCTGACACCATTGAAAATAGAAACAAAATTGCACAATTTGTAGCTCAAGAAATACTTAAAGATGAAAAAATACCTCATTTTAGAAAAGATGCTGTTGAAGAAATTATTTTTGAAGCTAGAAAAAGAGCTACAAGAAAAAATCATTTAACACTTAAACTAAGAGAACTTGGTGGAATTGTTAGAGCAGCAGGAGATGTTGCAAAAGAAAAAGGACTTTCCCTTGTTACAAAACAAGAAGTAATTGATTCTAAAAAATCATCTTCAACTTTAGAACAACAACTTGTTGCAAAAATGATGGATATTAAAAAAGATTATGATATTTTTAAAACAGCAGGAAAAAAAATAGGAAGAGTTAATGGACTTGCAGTAATGGGTACTACTGACGCTGGAATAATGCTCCCCATTGAATGTGAAGTAACCTTTGCACAATCACTTAATCAAGGAAAAGTTATCGCTACTGGTAAACTTGGAGAGATTGCTAAAGAATCTGTTGAAAATGTATCTGCAATTTTTAAAAAAATAACAGGAAAAAATATTTCAAATTATGATGTGCATATTCAGTTTTTACAAACACACGGTGTTGAAGGAGACTCTGCATCAATTTCAATAGCGAGCGCAGTAATATCTGTTCTTGAAAACATTCCAATAAAACAAACAATTGCAATGACCGGATCTTTATCAATAAGAGGAGAAGTACTTCCAGTTGGAGGAGTTACTGGTAAAATTGGTGCAGCTATAAATTCAAAAATAAAAACTGTACTAATACCTTTTACAAACAAAGATGATGTAGTATTATCTGATAAACAAAACAAACAAATAAAGATAATACCAGTAAAGACAATCAGAGAAGTTATTAAAGAAGCATTTGAAGATTGTCCACAAAAAGATAAATTATTAAAGAAGCTTTCTGCTTCTTTAAAATGATTTTTTAATAATTATTTTCTATTTTTCTTAATTGTTTTTTTAGGAAAAATTGAATTTACACGTATGTTTGTTTTTTTCTTATTATTATACACTATATGTAATTCTTTTTTTAAATCTTCAATTGTAAAATTCTTTTTAGAAAAACTTTTTGGTTTTTTCTTTGCAGAAGAATTAGAACTAATTGAAACATCACCTCTTAGTTGAATAGGAACTGAATTTGCAAAATATTTTGGAACAGCTTTTGGAGAAAATAAAACTTCTAAAAATTTACTATTTTTAGTATTATTAATATAAGCATCAATTATCTTTTTACTAATTAAATTTTTATTTTTATCAAAAGTTGTCTGTGCAAAAAATTTAACTAATATTTTTTATATAACGTCTTTGTTTTCACTAATAAACTTTCTTTTATTAGATATTGTTTTGCTAGTTTCTAAAAATCCCATATTTTCTAAACCTATTAAATTAACATACTTGATAAATAAAATTTAATTTTAACCTTATTTTCGATATCATATTCTAAATAAAGTGGAGATTCATCACTAATTTTTAATAAAACATCAGTATCATTATCAATTGTTTTTGTAATATTTTTTAAATAGGATAAAGAAAATTTAACTGTAACATTACCTTTTGATTTAACTTTAGCTTTTAAAAGATTTGTTTCTATTTTTCCCTTATCACCAT
>CAZQEL010000004.1:0-48804 GCA_964591795.1 uncultured archaeon
AAATTTGCAAAAGATTTAATTAAATATTCAAAAAATAAAAAAGAACTTGCTTTTGGAATTGGTTTTTTATCACATTTTATATTAGATATGCAAATACATAATTATTTAAGAAAAATAAAACAATTACAAAATATTAACCACCTAGTTATTGAACATTTTTTAGATTCTAAATTTAAAGGATATATGCCTTTAATTAAATTTCCTAAAAAATTAATGAGAAAAATTTTAAAAAAAGAACATCCCAAATTTTATCATCAATATATGAATCAACTTAATTTTACAATATTTACTCCTTATTTATACAAAATATATAATTTTATAAATCATTTTATAATTACAAGAAAATATAAATCAAGATGGAATACAAAAAAATTAATGATTTGGGATCCAATATTATGGCTAGCTTATTATAAACCAGTTAAAAGAATTGGTTTTAAAAATTTAAACAAACTAGTATATCCAGATTATAATCTTAAAGAAAAATACATTTCTAAAATCGAAATAGAAATTAAAAAAGCAAGAAAAAAGTTTATAAAAGAAATTAAAATGATTTAATTACAAAAAAATATTTAATTATTAAATTTTTTATTTTATTTTATTTTTTATTGAAATATATTAAATAAAACAAAGATTAATAAAATGCATTATTTATAAAGATATTATATGAGTAAAATAAAAAGAGTTTTTTTTAAAAAAGATCTAACACAAATAATTAAACAAAAACACAAATTAATTTATAATAATAAAGATTTCTTTAAACCTATTAGTATTGCAATTCAAGGTAATAACTATTGTAGTCTTGGAACTTGTGTAGCATGTGGAATTTCAGCAACAAATAATAAAAACAAAGCAAAACAATTACCAAAACCCATAATTTTAGATTTATTAAAACAAGCTTATAAACAAGGTATTTTCTTATATTACACTAACTTTACTGGTGAAATTACAGATGATTTAAACTTTTTAAAAAAAATAATATACGAAAATCCTAAAATGGATGCATATAAAATAAACACAAATTGTTTCAAATTTACAACTTTAAAAAAATCAGAAGAAATATTTAAAAAACTTAAAAAAATTGGCTGGACAAAAACAAATTATGTAATTCCAATTTGTGCATTAAGCATAGGTATGCAAGAACATAAAGTACCACTAATTAATGTAGTCTATGCTATTAAAGCTTTTAAAAATATTTTTAATCCAAAAGAAGCTAAATTACGTATAAGTCATTATTACACAAATAACTTATACAAAAATACATTCAAAAGATTACAAAAATTATACAAAGAAACATATGGTAAAAGTATAAATCAATCAATCTTAAAAAGTGACCCAATAACTTATTATGGACGTGCTAAAAAACTTCCCATAAATAATTTTAAAAAACAAAAATTTAAAAATCACAAATAAACATGAAGCATGTCAAATATTAGGTGAATATTATAAAAAAATAAAAAAATTAAGCTAAATCAACTTATTTTTATAAATTCATAATCTTAAATTTAAAAGATGTCCTCTTTAATACATCTAATAATACTATTATTACTCATTAATAAACAATTTAAAAAAAATTAATAATTCAATTCTATATTCTGTTTCTTGTAATATTTAAATTATAAAATCCATTATAAATTTATAAGATCTAACCAATAATAAATAATTTAAAAAATCATTTAAATTTATAACCACAAGTATCTTTAGTAATAAACTCATATTTGGTTCTAGGATAAACTCTACAATTTAATGGTCTAATTTCATATATAGAACAATAAGAAGTACCATCAGATCTATATTTTAAAAAATAGCACACATTTGGTAATTTACAACAAGCACCGCAATTATTACACTTACCAGTTCTATTTTTAGATATTGGTAAAATAGAAGTGAAAGTTCTTTTTAATTTTGCTAACCAATTATCCTTTGTTTTACACATAATTTATAATTTTAAAATAATTCTATATATTTATTATTAATAAAAACCTTAAAATATATTTAATATTAAAAATAAGTGTAGATAGAAATATAAAGGTAATTATATATTCAAAAATTTAATTTTTAATATTCTTAAGTAATGAATAAATTGATTTTGAAATATGAATATTAAATATTACTTTTGCAAAATAATCAGAAATATCAATAGATTTAAACCAAGTGTTTTGTTCTAAAATATAGATATAAGGTTTTTGAAAACTAATATCATAAGATGTTGTTTGAAAATGTTTTAAACAATCTTGCGAAAAGTAAAAATATGTTTTTTTATGCAATGGAAGTTATATCGGACCATATACATATGTTTATAGAAGTGCTAAAAAATCTAACTATTGATTATGTAATAAGATATTTAAAATCTCAAACAGAAGTGATTTTGTATTAATTAACTATTATCTTACTAATCTCTTTTAGTTTCTTTTTCATTAGATCTTTAGTTCTTCCCTCTAAATTTAATCTTAAGAAAGATTCAGTATGACTTAATCTAAGATTAAACCACCAATCCTTGAATTCAATCTTTACACCATCAATTTCTGTTATTTTTCCTCTGTAATATTTTTTCTTAAGTTTTAAAATAATTTTGTTTGAATTTTTTATATTAAAATTAATCTCTTGTGTTTTAAAATATCTTTTAAATGGTTTAATTAGTTCTGAAAGTTTATTTTTTTCTAAAAGATTAAAAATTAAAATACATGCGAATATAGGTGCTTCAGAATAAAAAAAATCAGAAAAAAAATAATGCCCACTAGTCTCCCCACCAAAAGGTGCATTAATTTTATGCATTTTTCTTTTAATAAATGAATGCCCTACTCTATGCTCTATAGGTATACCATTATTTTCTTTAATTACTTCTTTAATTACCCAACTACTTGTTAAAGTATAAAATATTTTAGAATTTGGTTTCTCTTTTAAAATATTTTTTATAAGTAAAGCGGTTATCAAATCTATAGGCACAATTTCCCCTTTTTCATCAACAAATCCAACTCTGTCAGCATCACCATCAAATGCAATTCCTATATCTGCTTTTTTTTTAATTACTTTTTTTTGTAAATCTTTTAATGTATTTATATCTAATGGATTAGCAATATGGTTTGGATAAGTTTGATCTATTTTTTTGTAAAGATATGTTGTACTTAATGGAAGTTTACAGAATACTTTTGGAGTTATTAAGCTTCCCATTCCATTCCCGCTATCAACAACTACTTTTAATTTTTTAGATAATTTAGAATAAGATAATATTTTTTTAATATATTTTTTAGAAACATCTTTTTTATAAATTTTACCTTTTTTATTTTTTTGTTTAAATTTTTTATTTTCAATAATTTTTTTAATTTTTTGAATATCTTTAGAAACAAAAGGAATAGCTAAATGTTTAGCTAATTTAAATCCATTATATTCTGCAGGATTGTGGGATGCAGTAATCATCACTCCACCATTTACTTTTAATGTCCCTACAGAAAAATAAAATAAAGGAGTTGTACTTAATCCAATATCAATTACATCACAACCCATAGATGTAATTCCTTTAATTAGATATTTGAAAAGAGAAGGAGATGATTTTCTTTTATCTCTACCAACTACTACCTTCTTTGATTTTGTTAGATAAACAAAAGCCTGACCTATTTTGTAAGCTACCTTTTCATTAATCTCAGAATCACAAACTCCTCTAATATCATATGCTTTAAAAATACAATTATTAAAACTATTTTCTTCCATACTTATCTTCTAATTTAATTTCATCTTTTTCATCAAATGTGCCAAATGATATTTCTAAAATACTAACTTTATTTTTTTCTGCAATAATTCTATGCTCTTGATTTTTTTTAATAACTATTTCAGTTCCTACTTTTACTTTTTTTTTTGATTTACCAATCTGAACTACAGCATTATCAAAAAAGTACCAGTGTTCTTCTCTTTTTTTATGTTTCTGTAAGCTAAGCTCTTGTTTAGGTTTTATTTCTAAAATTTTAACAGTACATTTTTTATTTAATACAAATGTTTTAAACAAACCCCAAGGTCTTCTTATTTTTTCCATTTAGAACACCTACAAGCATAAAGCTTTTTTAATAATTCATTTATCTTAATTGTTGCAACTCCTATTACCTTATCTGCTGCTCCATAATAAATAAATATTTTATCTTTAATCCCAACTGCACCACACGGAAACACAACATTTCTAGTCACACCCTCTTTTTCATAACTCTCTTCAGGAACAAAAATAGGTTTATCAGTTTTTGCAATTATTTTAAATGGATCTTTTAAATCTAAAAGAACAGCACCTACATTATAACTATGATTTTTAGAGATTCCATGATATAATAAAATCCAACCTTTCTTTGTCTTAATAGGTGGTGCTGCAACACCAACTTTTTCACAGTCCCACCATCCTTTTCTTGGTTCCATCCAATTATTTTCTTCTAAGTAGTTTAATATATTAAAACTTAGTTTAGATCTAGCAGATAGATCAATTCCATTTTCAATTCTATGAAGAATATAGTATTTTCCATTTATTTTTTCAGGAAATAAACATGCATCTTTATCATCTATGTTTGCTGGTGATATTAGTTTAGATTTTGACCATTTCCATTTTTTATTAATAAAATCTTCTTCCTTAATATTTGTTAATGCAATTCTTGGAAAATTAATACCATCATATGCAGTATAAAGCATATATATTTTATTTCCGATCTTAGTAATTCTAGGGTCCTCACAACCTACTTTCTCAAAGTTTTCTCTTGGAGAATAAATGGGTTTTTTATCTCTATAATCTATTTTAATTCCATCCTTAGTTGTTGCATAACCTAAATATGATTTATTATCTTCAGATGTAGTTCTATAAATAATATGTACTTTTTCATTAAGATAGATTGCTGCTGGATTAAATACTGCTTTTTTCTCCCATTTATTATTAGTTGACTCTAGTAATGGTTTTTTAAGAGGTCTTTTAAATGATAGTTCATCTAATTTTCCTTGTAACATCTCATCTAGTAATGAAGAAAGATCAATAAATGCTAATGAACAAACAGTGTCTGCTGCGCCATAATAAAGATGAATTTTATTATCTTTTAATAATGCACCTGATGGAAAAACAATATTTGGTACAATTCCTATTTTTTCATAATATTCTGCAGGAATCATAATAGGCCCTTTTGTTCTTCCAATTACTTTTAGTGGATTTTTAAGATCTAGAAGAACAGCCTCAATTCCAAATAAAGGTGTATGTGTAAAATAATTCTGTATATAAGAGTATAGTAAAAGCCACCCCTTTTTAGTTTTTATTGGTGCTGCTCCAATTTCAACATGATCCTTGTCATTTCTTTGAAGTGATAAAGAAAACTTATTACTATTCTTTTCCCAGTTTTCCCAGTATTCTTTAGACCAAATATCCTTTTCTTTATCAAAACTAGCAAAACATATTTTTGTTGGCGGTTGATCTGTGTTATAACTAAACAAAACCCATAGTTTATTATTTATTTTTTCTGGGAAAAGAGTCATTGCTTTTGCATTAAATGTAGTAACAATATGTTTTTCATTAATCTTTTTAAGATCTTTACTAATTGCTACTGCAACTTTAATTCCTTCTGCTGAAAAAGGAAAAGTAGATAGTGCTGTATAAAAAATATAATACTTATCTTCAATCTTAGTAATCCTAGGGTCCTCACAACCAAATTTTTCCCAATCATTCTCTGGATAAATAAATTGTTTTCTTTTACTAAAATTAATTCCGTCTTTACTTTCAGTAATTCCAATTATTGATTGTTCCATTGTTTTATCTGCAAAATTATGATAAAAATTAGAAGATATTGCCCTATAAACTAAATAAATTTTATTATCTTTTTTAACTGGTGAACAATTAAAAACAGCTGTTGTTTCCCAATATTTCTTAATATTTGGTTTTAATATTGGATTTTTCTTATATCTTTCAACTATCATATTATTCACTTAACTTTTCTTTTTAAAATCTCTGTTTTAAGTTTCTTCTTTTTTCCTTCTTTTAATGCTTTTAAAAATTTATTTAGATTGGTGTGTGCTACACAAACATAGTTGTCAGCTCCACCATAGTATATAATTAATCTACCATCTTTGACTATGGCACCAGAGGCATAAACAATACCAGGTTTACTACCATACATTTCATAGTCACCCTCAGGTTCAAGTATTGGTTGCTTTGATCTACAGATTACTTTCTCTGGGTTCTTAATATCTAAAAGCATAGCTCCTACCTTGTACTTCCAGTTTTCTCTATAGTCATTAGCATGATAAAGAACTAACCAACCATCTTTTGTTTTAATTGGTGGTGGACCAGAACCTCTTAGATTTGAATCCCATCTTCTTTTATTTGTTTTTCCTATAAATTTACTATTAATATACTCTCCTTTCTTAAAATCTAAACTATCAACATAAGCAATTAATATTTTTGGATTTATACTATGAAGAATTGCATATTTATTATTTATTTTTTCAGGAAATATTACCCAGTTTTTATGAACTTCATTTGGGGGAGATATTAGTCTTGCTTTTGACCAATTCCATCTCTCATTAAGAAAATCATTTAGTTTTATTGATGAAATACCCATTCTTAATCCACTATCACATGCAGTATAAGTTAAATATAATTTATTTTCATTACCAACACGCACTATTCTTGGATCCTCACAACCACCCCAGCTTCCGCCAGATGCAAATGAATAGTATTTATAAGGTTCAGATACTGTTAAGTGTTGATAGACAGCATAAGGTAGTCTTCTATTTATTTTAAAGCCATCATAAGAATTAGCATAACCAAGACTAGATAACCAGTTATCTCCAATTGCTCTGTAAAGAAAATGAATTTTATTTTTAATAAGAATAGCAGCCGGATTAAAGGTCTGCCATGCTTCCCAACTATTTTCTGGATTGGGTGATATAATTAGTTTATCAATTGATCTCTTTAAACATAATTCTGGTTTTCTAATATCTTTTAATATAGTTTTTGATTTTTTAGAAATAGATTTTTTTGTAGTACCTCTAATAACTGTTTTAGACTTACTATTAGGAATCATATTAATTACCTCCAAAACTCCTTATATATTATTAAAAATATAGTTATATAATATATCAAAACATTTTTATATAATTGTTTATTATTCAAGATTTGCATGTTTTTTGCCTAAATCCTTCTCTTTTATGTTTAGTTTATTCATTAGCATTATAATTAGAGAATCAAGATAAACAAGACTTGATTGCTCAAATAAGGTTCCAAGAGGTTCAATGGATTTTTTATTATATTCTTTTTTAGTTTTTGCATTAATCTCAATAAATAAATCAATATATTTAAATTCTTCTTTTTCTTTTTGTGTTTTCTTACTAGTAATTAATACTATTTTTCCACCATTCTTCTTTGCTTTTTTAATTAGTATATTTGTAATTTTTGTTTTTCCTGAACCAGATATTGCAATTAGTAGATTCCCTTTTGAGATTGATGGTGTTATACTATCACCTATATGGTATGTTTCAATACCTAATTGCATAAGTCTCATTGCAAAGCTTTCTGATATTAGACCACTTCTTCCTTGTCCAGTTACAAACAAAGTTTTTGATTTGATTAATAGATTAATAAATAATTCTGTCTTTTTTTGGTTTATTGTTTTAAAAGAATCTTTTAGTTCTTTTAGTATTTTTTTAATAATATTATCTATTTTCATATTTTTTCATAATTCTTTTTAATTCTTTAACAACTTTAAGAGGATTTTTTGCTTTTGTTATTGCTCCTCCAACAATTATAATTCCTGGTTTATATTTAGCAATATCTTCTATTGTTTCGATATTTATACCACCAGCAACTGCAATTTTTTTACTATCAATAACTTTTGATAGTTCTTTAAGTGTTTTTAAAGGTTTAATACCTTTCATCTGCATATCAATTCCTGAATGTATTGCTATATAATTTGGTTTTTCTTTAATAATCTGTAATGCAGCTTTTTTGACATCCTTTCTCCCAATTAAATCAACAACTGATTTTTTTTTATAATCTTTTGCAGCTTTTATAGTTCCTTTAATTGTACCTTCATAAGATGTAGCACAAACAGTACTATAATCAGCTCCAAACTTAAAAGCTAATTCTGCTTCAAAATATCCTGTGTCCATTGTTTTTAAATCTGTAAGAATTGGTATTTTAAATTTTTTAAAATCTTTAATTAATTCTTTCATTCCAAATATCTTAATAAATGGTGTTCCTAGTTCAATAATATCAATATAATATTTTATTTTTTCACATAGCTCTAAAGCTTTTTTCTTATCTGTAACATCTAAGGCTAGTTGTAATTTCATAAATTTATCACCAATCTAATTTTTCTATTCTTCTTATATATTTTTTTTTCTTAATCTGTTTACAATCTATCCATACTTTAATTAATTCTTTTGCTTGATTGTAAATTAATGATTTTCCTGGAAGCGTAATGATGTTTGCATTTAAATGCTTTTTAGCATGTTGTGCAGTTGCTTTATTCCAGCATAGTACAGCTCTAATTCCTTTATATCTATTTGCTTGTACACTCATTCCCTGTCCAGTTCCACAAATAAGAATACCTTTATTGTTTTTATTTTTTTTTATTTTTGTAACTACTTTCTTTGCATAATCATTGTAATCATCATTTTTTTCATATTTATAAGGTCCAATATCCTCAAACTCTAGTTTTTGCTGTAAAAAGTATTTTTTAATTTTTTCTTTAAGATCAAATCCTGCATGGTCACTTCCAATAATAAAAAATTTTTTCATATTTTACACTTTATAGTTTTTACAAGTTCATCAGTAATATCTATTTTTTCTGCTTTGTTTTCTAATGTATTTGTTGAAATTATTTTGCCATACTTCTTAAGCTTATTTAGTGATCCTTCAGCAAACACACCGTGTATTCCAATTATATATGTTTTATGTGGTTTATATTTTTGTAATTGTTTTAGATTTTCTATCATTGTGTGTCCTGTGCTTATAATATCATCTATGATTATTAGATCTTTTCCTTTAATGTTTACATTTTTTGGTAAACTAATAGATACTTTTCTTGCGCTCTGTCTTTCTTTTAAAGCAATTACTGGTTTTTTCTTAAATGCTTTTGCTACATTTACTACCCATTGTAGACTTTCCATATCTGGGCCTACAAATATTGGATCTTTTAATTTTTGTTTTTTAAGATATTTGATAATTGATTGATCTAATGTAATATTTACTCCATTTCTTAAAGCATTTTTTATATTTTTAATTCTATGAAGATGAGGATCTACACAAAATATTTTATCACACTCTTTAAATAATTCATTCATTACTTTTATTGAAACACACTCTCTTTTTCTAAATCTTTTATCAGATCTAAAATATGGAAAATATGGTGCAATAAGATATATTTTTTTTGCTTTAAGATCTTTTGCTGTATAAATAGAAAATAAAGTTTCAATAATTTTATCATTTAATGTTAATTCTTTTGTATTTTGAAAGTTTTGAACTAAAAATACAATTTTGTTTTTAATACTGTTTGTAAATTGAATATCAAACTCACCATCTGGAAATTTAATTGATTTTAATTTTGAAAAAGGTTGTTTCATTTTTTTTGCTATTTTTTTACCTATCTTTTCAGATCCAAAACAAGCTATAATTATACTTATCACCTTTTATAATGTATATTATTTTATACCCTTATATACTACCAAAGGTTTTTTAAAATATTGTATAGTAAGTCACAATTTATAAGATATATAGAATAAATTAGATTAAAAAATAATATATTTGATGTCTATAAATCAATTTTAAATATAAAAATATTTTAATAGAAGTTAAATATAATTAAAAATTTAAATATAAGCAAAAAGAACTGTTTGATTCCTTAAAAATTAAATAATTACTAATAGTATAATTTTTTTAAGTTAAATGAGTATTTTTTACTTTTGATTCAACTCCCCAAAAGCTTATAAAAAATAATAAAAAGAAGAAAAGAAAATAGAACTAATAGAAGAAGATATATTAAATCAAATACATTTTACTTTATTATAAGATTTACAAAAAATGATTAATGAACTTAATTTTAAAAATAAAATAAAAGAAGATTGGATTAATGCATTTAATAGAGTGGGTTTTATAACAAATAATCTAAATTTTGTTTGAGGTTAACTTTGTATTTATAATTCCATCATTAAGTCTTTTTATGTTTCTTAAAATATCTTTCTGAAATGTTTTATAAAGTGAGTTTGTTCTAATAAGATACTTCATATACTCTTTAAGTCTATCAGTTTGAATTAAAAATACATTTTTAGAAGATATAAATGCTAATTTTACTTTTAAAATATCTTTTTTGAATTGAAGTTAATTTAATTTAGAGTAACTTGGAATTAGTTTATCTCCATAAAATCTGAAAAAATTATAAACTAAACAAGAGCTTACTTTTAAAATTTGCTTGTTAATTTCAAAAATAAATGCAGGGGTTATATAAGAATTTCTTTTTAGGATTATTTTTAAATAATTAAAAGAATTAAGACTTTTTCTTTTTTAAACAAAAAATAAGTTTGTGCAAGAGCAACTTTTTCTTTAGTTGTGTTTATTAATAAATTATGTGAATATAAATCTTTTACTGAAGATAACTTTTTTTTAATAATATTGATTTTTGATTTAAACATACGTGCTCAAATATCTAATATTTAAACTTATTTAAAAAGTTAACCAATCACTACTATTACTGGTTTTAATCTAGCTACTTTTTTAACTAATTTTGCAGTTTTCATAGAATTAACAACTTTAATTGAATTCTTATAAGCAGCTGGTTGTTCTTCACGAGCTAAATTTTCAGAAACGTTTTCTAAAATAATATTGTTTTTTTCCATTAAAATTTTTAAATCTTTAAAAGAAATTCTCTTTTTAGCATCAGTTCTAGATATATTCCTTCCAGAACCATGTGCAACAGACATAAATGTTTCTTTAACTCCTTTATCAGGAATTAACACATAACTATAGTCTAACATTGATCCAGGTAAAATTATTGGAGCACCTGTTTTTTTAAAAGGATTTTTAGAAGATAAATCTTCTGGTAAAAATACTCTTGTAGCCCCTTTTCTTGTAATTAAATATTCTTTATTAAAATGTTTTTCAATAGTTGCAAGATTATGAGTTAAATCATATAATAATGAAAATTTAATTCGTGAAGTTAAGCCTAAAACTTTATTAAACGCTTCTTGTATTTTATAAGTTAAGACCGTTCTGTTTACAAAAGCAAAATTTGCAGCTGCAAGCATAGCTTTATAATAATCAGAGCCCACTTTAGATGAAATCAAAGAGTAACCTAATCCATGGGTTTTTTTTAATAATTTATAATAATCAGATGCAATTTGATGCCCTAGCCCACGAGATCCAGAATGCATTAAAATTACAAGTTGACCTTTTTCTAATCCAAAATAATTTGCAACTTCTAAATTAAAAATAGAATCAACTGATAACACATCAATAAAATGATTTCCTTGACCTAGAGTGCCTACTTGTAGTTTTCCTCTTTTTAAAGCTTCTTTTGATATTTTTGAAACAATAGCATTTTTAAAAAAACCATTATTATACATATGCCTTAAATCTGATTTTGAACAATATTTTTTGGACACACACCAATTAGCTCCTGTTGTTAATATTAAATTATAATCTTGATTAGTTATTTTTATACCTTCATTTGAAAGACCCAAAGGTAAATTTTTTAATTCCTTTGAAAGTAATTGTAAATTTTGTTTAGATATATCTTTAATATTAAGATTAGTTTTTATTAATCTAATTCCACAATTTATATCATAACCAACAGCATCGGAACTAATAATTCCTTTTTTTGAATCTGTTGCAAAAACAGATCCTATAGGTACACCAAATCCTACATGAATATCAGGCATTGCTAAAATTGGTGATATTACTTCTGGAATTTCTGAAATTGACAGTAATTGTTCAAAAGCGTTGTTATGAATATTAAAAAAAAGAGATTTATTCGAAACTATTTTAATTTCTTTATTATTTTTTAAAATTGTAAAAAAACCTTTTTTAAAAATAAAACTATTATGCATACAAAATATATACATGTAATAGTTTATAAATTATTTTTTTGATAAAAATTAAAAAAATTGATTGTTAAATTAAATTAAATAATAAAATTATAAAATTATAGGTTATAAGGCTTATAATTCAATAAATTCATTTTTTTCTTTTGAAAGACTTTTTTGTAATGACTCTCTTTCAAGAGAATTTATATCTTTAATTTTTTTCTTAAGATCGCTGTTTAATTTTTCTGGAACATAAGCAGAAACTTTAACAAAAAGATCTCCATAGGCATATCTTCTATTAATTACAGGTACACCATGATCTTTTAATTTAAAAGTAGTGTTATTTTTTGTTCCAGATGGAATTTTTAATTTAATTTTTTCTTTAAATCTATTTATTTTAATACTTGTACCTAACACTAAATCAGAATATGCTATTGATACTTCACAATAAAGATCAAAACCTTTTCTTTTAAAAAAACTATGCTCCTTTACTGAAATATTTAAAAATAAATCTCCTTTATGTGGTGTATGGTTATGCCCTTGTTCTCTTAATCTAATTACATCCCCATTATTAACACCTTGAGGTATTTCTACATTCAATGTTTTTTTACCCTTAACATATCCTTTAGCAGAACATTTTTGACAAGGATCTTTTATAACATATCCTTTTCCTCTACAGGTAGAACATAAGTTTTCAACAGCAAACATTCCAAAAGGAGTTCTTTTTGTACTAGTTGTTCTCCCACGTCCATTACAGGTAGAACAAATATCTTTTTGCATATTAATAGAACCTGTTCCTGCACAATGACTACATTCAATATCTTTATAAAATTCAATTTTTTCTTTACCACCAAGTACGGCCATATCTAATGGAATTTCTAAATTATAAACAAGATTTAAATCTTCTTGAGATTCTCTTCTTTGTCCTCTACCTCTTCCAGAAAACTGAGAAAAGAAACCACCACCATCATCATCATCTGAAAACGAATTAAAAATATCTGAAAAGTCAAAACCTCCAAAACCCGAAAATCCACCTTGTCCAGCTCCACCAGAAAAAGCATCGTGGCCATAGGAATCATATTGTTTTCTTTTATCAGAATCAGATAGTATTGAATAAGCGTTACTTATTTCTTTAAACTTTTCTGCATCAGCAGATGCTCCCGCTAAATCTGGATGATGTTTTTTAGCAAGTTGTTTATATGCTTTTTTTATATCACCAATAGATGCATCCTTTGATACACCTAGAATTGAATAGTAATCTTTATCTTTCATAAATATTCACAAAAAAAGAAAAAAAAAGAAAAAATCATTTCTTTTCTTCAGTCTTATTATCTTTTTCTTCTGAAAAATCAGCATCAACAGTTTTAGTACCATCTTCATTTTCAGTAGTTTCTTTTTTTTGAGCAGCTTTTTCTGAAGATGCTTTTTCTGAAGATGCTTTTTCTGAAGATGCTTTTTTATAAACCTTTGATGAAATATCATAAAGTTTCTTTTGTAAGGTTTCAGTCTTTTCAGAAAGATCACTTGCTTTTTCATCAATTGATTTTTGAAGATTTTCTTTTAAGGTTTCAAGTTCTTTTAAGTCAGCAGCATCAAGCTTATCTTTATTTTCCTTAATTAAACTTTCAACACTATAAATTAATGTTTCAGCCTTATTTTTTACTTCAATACCTTCTTTTACTTTTTTATCTTCTTCAGCATTATCTTTTGCTTCTTTTCTCATTCTTTCAATATCTGCTTCTGAAAGATTTGTTGTTGCAGTAATTTTAATTTCTTGTTTTTTACCAGTTCCAAGATCTTTAGCTGAAACATTTAAAATTCCATTTGCATCTATATCAAAAGCAACTTCAATTTGTGGAACTCCTCTTGCAGCAGGCAAAATACCAATAAGTTGGAATCTACCAAGTGGATTATTATCCTTTGCAAGTGGTCTTTCACCTTGTAAAATATTAATATCAACTGCAGTTTGATTATCTGCTGCTGTTGAAAAAATTTGTGCTTTTTTAGTAGGGATTGTTGTATTTTTTTCAATTAATTTTGTAAACACACCACCAAGGGTTTCAATACCTAAAGATAATGGAGTAACATCTAAAAGTAAAATATCCTTAACATCACCAGCTAAAACACCACCTTGTATTGCAGCACCCATAGCTACAACTTCATCAGGATTAATAGATTTATTAGCTTTTTTATTTGTTAATTTTTCAACAATATCAACTATTTTTGGAATTCTAGTTGAACCACCAACTAATATTAATTCATCTATCTTAGATATATCTAATTTTGAATCTGCAATTGCATTTTTAACAGGAGTTTCAACTCTTTTAAAAAGATCTACACATAATTCTTCAAACTTAGCTCTTGTAAGCTCTGTGTTTAGATGTTTAGGGCCTACATTAGTTGCAGTTATATATGGAATATTAATTGTTGTTTTAACTGTTTGAGATAATTCTATTTTTGCTTTTTCAGCTTCGTCTTTAAGTCTTTGTAAAGCCATTTTATCAGAGGTTAAATCAATACCTTCTTTTTGTTTAAAATCCTTTACTAAATAATCAATTATTTTTTGATCAAAGTCATCTCCACCTAAATGATTATCACCACTAGTAGATTTAACTTCAAAAATACCATCATCAAGTTCAAGGATAGAAACATCAAAAGTACCTCCACCAAGATCAAATACTAAAACTGTATGTGCATGTTTCTTTTCAAGACCATAGGCTAAAGCAGCTGCTGTAGGTTCATTAATTATTCTTAAAACTTCTAAACCTGCAATTTTACCTGCATCCTTAGTTGCTTTTCTTTGTGCATCTGTAAAATATGCTGGAACTGTTATAACTGCCTTAGATACTTTTTGACCAATTGCATCTTCTGCATCTTTTTTTAATTTTTGTAAAATCATTGCAGAAATTTCTTCAGGAGTATATTGTTTATCACCTAAAGTTACTTTATCAGAAGTACCCATTTTTCTTTTAATTGAATAAATTGTATTTAAGTGATTTGCAACCGCTTGTCTTTTTGCTAAAGAACCAACAATTATTTGATCATTAGCTAAAGCTACAACTGAGGGTGTTGTTCTTCCACCTTCTGAGTTAATTAAAATTTCTGGTTTACCTGCTTCCATTATTGAAACAGCAGAGTTTGTAGTTCCTAAATCAATTCCGATTATTTTTTCTTGTGCCATAAATTATTCCTCCAAAATACCAATTATTACTTTTCCTGGCTTTATTATTTTATCATTATATGTATATGTATTTTCTAAAACATTTAATATTTTATTATGTTTTTTTTTTTCATTAACTTTTATTGTTTGAGTACATTCTGCTAAGTTAAAATCAAACTCAGTATCTTTTAAGTTTATTTTTTTAATATTAAGCCTTGCTAAAATATTTGAATAGTTATCATTAAGAACAATTAAATTATTCTTAGCTGATTTATTTTCTTCATGATTAATTGCTTTTTCTAAAACATCTTTAAAATTTAAAAATTCTAAAATTATTTTTGAACTTTTTTGAAATACAGTATTTTCAGTATCCTTAATAATTCTCTGTTTTGAATTAATGAAATCTGCAACTGTTCTTTTTAGTTGATCCTCTAAATTATTAATTTTATCTAAAAGTTCTTTTTCATTAGGAGTATCACTTACATCTGATTTTTCATCAATATCAGACACATTAGTATCAATTGAATCTAAATTATCTAAACCAGTGACCTCATCTATATTTTCTGTGTTGTTTAATGCCATAAAATTACCTCTTTTTTTAAAAATCAGGTGAAAAATATTATTTCACAACTAAAATAATTAATGTTACAAAAGGTTTAAGTTTTTTGTGTCACAAGATTTATAAAATTATGTTTTTTTTCTTGAAATTGGCTCTAAAATCATTAATTTTCCATCTGAATTGTAAGCCTTAAAATTAATTAAATCAAATGGAAAATATACAATTATATTTACATCCTTTGATTGGAAAAAAGAAATATCTGCATTAGATGCTCCTCCGTTACCAGATGGATGTGAGTGAACAGAACCTTTTATATTAAATGACATGGGAACCATATCAAGTCTTATTACTGCAGAATTAGTATTACTTTTAGTCAAAGGAATAATATATATATCAGAAACAATATTACCTCTTAAAAATAACATTCCAGAAAACTCATTAGGATAACTACTTTTTGAAAATTCCATAATACTTTCTAAAACATCAATATATATAAACCATTTTGCCATATTATAATATACATCATTAAAGTATATATAAATTGTTAAAATTTAGTTATTATAAATAAACTTGCTATTATTACTAAGGCAGCAAATGGGCTCAGAAAAAAATTTACTTATGCTAAATAAAAATAGAATATAATTATTTTTTTATAGATAAAATAAAAGTGTTGGAAGCATAATATAGCCCATAAGCAAGACTCTAGATTTATTATATTGCAAAGGAATAGATCCTATAATATAGCTTAATAATAAAAAAGGAATAGCAGACAATCCAGAAATAAATATTACAAGCAGAACACAAAAAATGAATATTATTATATTAAATAAGTTTAAATTTAAATAACTAAAAAAATAAACAGTATTTTCTAAAATAGAACTTAAAATAAAAATAGTAATTCCCACTGATAAAATTATTGCAACCACATACAAAATTAAATCTATTTTTAAAATAATTTGATTTTTAGTTAAAAGTACAGCAATATACCCTAATCTTGGCTTGTTAAAAAATATTGCTAAAAAATAAGAATAAATTAATGCACTTATAGATATACTTGAAAATAAAATTAAATAAATATTAGACGATAAATTTGACTTAAATCTAGATACAATTGTACTTGCTTGAGAAGATGAAAATGAAGGTACTAAAATAATAAAAAGGGAAGATATAGAACCTATAAAAGACCACCAAAGAGATTTATTTAAAGGATAATTAAAATTGGCATTAATGACTTGTTTTGAAATTACTGGTTTTTCAAAAATGCTTTTTAATAATAAAGGCAATGAAAACAAACCAATAACACAAACAAACAAAGGCTCTTTTAATCCAAAATTATATTTTAAAGTAAATATACCTAAAGCTCCAGAAGATAATAAAATAAAAAATACAATTAACCTATCAAACATGGTTTTTTCAAAATACAAAAAACTTAAAAAAACAAAAATAATTGCAAAAGAAACAAAATAGTTAAACCCAATTAATGAAGAAAATAATAAATACAAAAAAGGAAGTAATAAAATTGCAAATATTGCTCCAAAAAAAGAACCTATAAAAGTTAATAAAAGAGCATTAAATGCTTTTCCTTTTAAATATAATCTATGTAATGGAAATAAATGCATTATATTTTCAACATTAGGAACTGAAAAAAAAGTTTGAGGTAAATAACTAGTTATTAATTGAGAAATTGATATGGATAAAAAAAAATAAAACCTATCAGGAAAAATAGTAAACAAACCAAAATATAGAAACAAATAGGCTACAAAATTAATGTGAAGCGCAGGAATTAATCCGAAAAGAACACCAGCACAAACACCTACAATTATATCAATTAGCATTCATTACCTCAAACTTATAAACAATTAATTCAAGTTTAGTATCATATTCAGTTAATTTTCCTGTAAAAACTAAGAATGCGTTATTTTGATATAATGTATATAATTTGTTTTTATTAAATTCAGAAGAATTAAAATATACTGCAGGCAGGCATTTAGATAAATCACATATTTTAAAAAATAAATTATTTTCAGAATCAGAAATAAACTTAATATTTCCAGATACCGAAACTACGTGCCCAATATATTCAAAATTATCTTGAGTTAAAAATATATTTGTAGGTTGATATGTAAAAGTATAAATACCCAAAACTAAAAATCCTACAACAATTAACAACACACTACTTAATTTTAATTGTTTTACATCCATAAACTATTTTTCAATAATGATTTGTTTTACACTAATTGGTTTTTTATCAACAAAACTTTTTGAAAGATTTAGTATGATAATTGAATTTAATTTTGGTTTTTTAAAACATTTTAATATATATTCTTTTTTTGTTTTGAAAAAAGGATCTGTTATTTTAACTGTAATTGTTGTAGCTAAACTTTTAATAACTACTCCAAAAGTTGTGTTAAATAAAACCTTATACAAATAAAGGTATAATATCACAGCACACATAAAGAACACTAAAAAATATATATGTGTAATATATTGTGCTAAAATAAACAAAAATAAAATACTAGTAAATCCAATACCCACATACTTATATTTTGCACGATTGTAAGTAAAAGCATCTAGTTCTTTTATAAAAAATAAGAAAGTAAGTAATAAAAATAATATTTTTAAAGTTAGCATATCAGGGACAAATAAGTTTAAAATAACCGCTACTAAAAAAATTAATTCTAAGTAAATTAAATGTTTATTCATAATTATCAAATTAAATACATTTCAATAAAATAGACACATCTGTAAATTTAGTTTTATTTTCAAGTAAACTTTCAAGTCTACTATAATTATAATCTGTAGCTAACGGGCAAGTAGAATATGCAACTTTTTGGAAAGTAACAGTTACAATTAAGGTTGTTGCTGTAAGATTGTAAGTAATATTATTAATTGTAATTAAATCTTGATTTGTAGTAATAAAATTTAAAGACTGGTTTTTAGTTTCATAAATCGCATAATTTACATCAAACGTAGCGGTTAAAAATAAAGTTACAGCTGCAGCAAGAAGTATTAAAACCATAACAATAGTTAAAAATTCTAAACTAGTTTGTCCATTATGGTCTTGAAACATCTAAATCCCCTGTATTAGATTTTATGATTTGTAAATATCCATTAAATCCAGGTCCTATTGCTTCACAGGTTATATCTGCATCTGAAACAAATAATGGTAAATTAAAAGTACATAAGTTAGTATTACGATCACACGCAGAAATATTTGGTTTAGGTTCTTGATTTGAAATTAAAATTGTATATTTTAATTTTTTAGTAATATTATCACACTCAACTATTTGTGCAGTATCTGGTAAATATAAGTAAATTGTTCTAGCTCCGTATCCAGGAGTACTTGCAAAGGTTGAAACATCATTAACAAATTTATCCATACTTTGCTTTGTCTGAGTAATTCCATAAACATCTTTAAGCACATTTTCTGAAAAATTAATATTTGGATATACTATGGCTTGAAAAAATAATAATAATATAGCTAAAAATAAAATATATTCAATTGCAATTTGTCCTTTAATATTTATCATTTAATCACATCTTTATTTAAAATAACAACCATATAAAATCCCCTAAAATATTTAAAAGGATATATGCACACAAAACAGAAGGTGTAAATGGAATTGTCTTTTTTAAAATGATTTCTGTTTCTAAATTATGGTTGTAAGAACTCTTTAAAAAGGTTATGTCTTTTAAAGAAAGTCCTCCAATTTTCCTAGAATCCACTATGAGATTAGTGTGATAGGTATTATTTATTATCATTTTTAGATAGGTTATAAAAGAAATTTTTTTAACAACTAATTTAGAATTAACTAAATAATAACAATTTACAGGAACATCTCCGTCTTTTAATTGAGCTAATGTTTTGGTGGTAGCTAAAATTTTAGTAGATATAATTTGATACATAGTAATTGCTAAAAACAAAATAATAATTGTTAACAATATAGAAATAAAATCTTTTAAATAAAATATTTGAGCAGTAACAAAGAATGAAATTATTAATAAAAACACATAAAACAAACTTATTAAATAGTAATAATATCTCAAACTATATTTTTCAACTTGTTTAAAAAATAATATAAATAAAATGGATAATATGAAATACAATACCAGTGGTACGTTTAAAGAAAAAATATTAAAGAAAGAACTTATTAAATATAAAACCAAAATAGAACTAATTAACGATAAAATAGTATTTTTGGTTTTTAATAAATTCCATAAAATAAGATAATGCTTTTTAAATATAAACAAATAAAAAGAATTAATTAATAAAACTGGAGCAGTTGCTAAAACACTTACAAGGATTAATGTGATTCCAAATATTGGTGCCTTAATAGTTCCAAAAGTAAATATCCAGTTTATAAAATTAATATTTACTGGATTTAACATAGATATTGCAGCAAATAATTTTAAGTCGCCACCAGCAAAAAAACCTACTTCCCAAAATATATAAGAAACTACCAAAGTAATTACAAAACCTAACAAAGCATTTAAAAAAATACTACTCTGATGTAAGATGATTGCTTCTAAAACTTTAGTAATTAAACCAATTATAAATAATAAAAGAACTAATTTATTTGGAATAATTCTTTTTTTAATATCAAAAAAACTAGCAAAAATTAAAAATAAGATTGTTATTAAAAATATAAAAAGAGTAAAATTAAACATATATTTTCCAGAAAAACTTATTTAACTATAAAGAAGCCAAGATATTATCTCTATAGGTTAATATTTTAGATTTAGCAACTGTAATAAAACTATTCAAATTTAAAATTACAATACCAGTTGTGATTACAAGAATCATACCAAAAACAATCATTACTAAATATTCAACAGACACTTGACCTTTTTGATCAACAATAATTGATTGTATTTTAGATATCATAAATAATCTTATATTTTAACAAACTTATCTAGCAACACAAGAAGATGCTGGTTGAGATAATTTAGAATAATTACTATTTTTTACAAAGGCAACTGAGACTGCGTATGTTTGCCCAACTGTAGTTACCCCTAATGCGGAAGCTGATTGAGTAATAATACCTCCAACTGCAGGTAATTCAGTAAGGTTTGGAGTTCCAGAATCAACAGCGATTCTATAATAAGCATTATGTTCAGATTCAATTAAATGAATAGTCACCAAATCATTTCCAACATCACAATCAACTGAAACTACAATGGGTGGCACTAATGCATTATCTAATAAATTGGTTAAAGTTTTATCTTGATCAAGTGCAACTTTTCTATTTGAACTACCCATACTAGTAATTAGTACAACTACAGAAATTGCAATTATAATTGCAGCTCCAATTAATAAAAGGTACTCCATAGCACCTTGCCCTTTAATCTTTTTTAAATTAATCATAAATATCAATTATAATTTTTTATAAATAAAAATAAAAATAAAAAAATATAATTTAAAATATAGCCGTTAAGCTATATTTTAAAATACATTAAACTTATTGTGCTGTCCAACCGTATCTATAACCTTGTGATCTTACAGTTTGGTTGTTCTTTGTTGTTTCAATGTAAAGGTAGTAAGAATCTCCACATTTATTTGTAGTAGTATTTTGAGCAATATCAGGAATACTAATTATAAGTCCAGTTACTTCGTTTGGATTTAAATCATCAGTAGGTATAGATGTTACACCATCTGCTGCAAATATAGTAACCCCTGTAAATTCTTTATTACTTGAATCGTAAACCTTTAATGCGTTACTTCCACCGTCACCAAGAGGTCTCCATGCTAATGTTAATTGACCTACCATAGTACCTGCAAGTGCATCATCGTTACAATCAGAATATCTTGCAACAACAGAAACAATTTGTGCTGGTTGAGGAACATCTAATGCTTGTCCTGCTTTGTCAGCTTGTGCTGCAGCAGAATCTCTTGATTGTCCACCCATACCTACAAGTAATGCAATTACAATAACAGCAATTAATACAGCACCACCGATTAAAAGAAGATACTCAAGAGCACCTTGTCCTTTAAATTTTTTATTCATTTTTTAAACACCTTTTATATTTTTTTAATACACTTTAAGTGTACAACTAATATTTTTTTAAAAAGTATTAGTCTTATAATAAATTTAATTAAATATAAGAACAATCTGTTTATATATCTATCTTTTCTATTTATCAAACCACACTATTAACCTGACTCAAAAGCTTTCTGATAATCATTGGCTTTTTGAACGTTTTTAGCAGAGGCTTGTTTTAGAAAAATACCTACCGTTAATGCAACTAAAATTACAACTCCTAAAATTATTATAAATTCTAAAGAAATTTGCCCTTTATTTTCAATTAATAATCTTTTTATTTTTGAGTTCATTTTAAACCATTCCTGCAAGCATTAAATTTAGTACAAATTGAGATATAAAGTAAACTATATAACCAATAGTTATTAAAACAGGGAAAAATAAAACAACGAAACTTAAGTCTCCTTCCCTCATAACACTAATCATTGCAGATGCTGCAAATATTTCTAATACAATATAAATATCTAAAAGTAAGAATATTGTTCTTTGAGCTTTTAATGAAACTGCTAAAGATTCTGCAGCTGCAATACCCGAATTAATTGCAATATCTGTTAAAAAACCAGTTATTACTCTGGTCATTCCAAAAATAAAAGGAGCAACTATTGCTGATGCTGCAACAATAAAAATTGTTTGAAGCATAGTTTTTGTTAATCTTTCTTTTTTAACCCTAAATAATTGTTTAGTGTCATTTGCAATTTCATCTAAAACATCTGCTAACTGAGCACCTGTTCTTATTGATTCTTGAATTAAAGTAATAGTTCTTCTTACAATTTTAGACTCTATTCTTAAAGAAAGATAACTTAGGGCTACATGCATAGTATCTCCCATTTCAAGTCTTCTTATTGCTTCGTTAATTTCAAATGATAGTGGTCCAAAATCAGCAGTTGACACTTCTCTCAGTGCAAATTCAAATGATGACCCTGCCTTCATTGTGTCTGCAATTAACTTTAATGAATCTGGCCAATATCTTTCTATATTTCTTATTTTTTTATAATAAATATACATAGGCATACCAAGACCTAAAACTAATGCATTTACGAAAAATAAAATACCGATTTTTAAATCTATAAACTGTCCTATAAAACCTAAGGCTAGACTCGCAAAAAATATTAATAATATCCATGCTCTTGCAGGGATTTTAATTTTTAACGCAAGTAAAAAAACTTGGTATCTATCTAATCTGGTTGATTTCAACATAAATCACATTTTTGGTTCTATCATTTTAATATAGTAAATTAAGAAAATAAATATTATTGGCAACGCAACTACAAAAATTATTGTTAAAGTTCCAGGAGTCATAACACCTGGAAGGAAAAGCGAACCGTCTTGTCCTAATGGAGCATTTGCAATTGCACCTAAAATGGCTGCAAAAACAGGCAAGACAATTGCCATGAAAATGAAAATAATTCCAAAAAAATTCATTTTTTCTCCGAAAGTTTTAGCTGATTCTAAAAGATCGAAAGCCACTGTATCTGCAACACCATTAATTGTATTAGCAAGATTACCACCTGTATTTAAAGTTCTAACAATGTGGAATAATGCAATATTATAATTTTTAGATTGACTTCTTAATGCAGCATGTCTTAAAGCTGTTTTAGTATCAGTTCCATTTTCAATTTCTAAAATAGTTCTATTCATTTCTTCTGATAATACACCATAATCGTTTGCAGCAACAGATTGTAATACTTTATAAAGTCCGATTCCTGCTTGTAATTCAGTTGCAATATGTCTTAGTGCAAATGGAAGTTCAATGTCAATATACACTCCACGAGATTTTGACTTTTGCATAGGTGCCACATAGGAAAATAAAAGTAAAAATATTAAAAATAAAATTGGAAATATAAAAACTAAGGATACTGCCCAAACAGGGTTAACTGAAATAAATATAAATAATAGTAAGAAAGTTAAAAAAGCAGTTGCCATTAATGAAAAAATAGTAGAAATTACTAAATGTTGAATTAATGATCGTTTATAATTTGCAGAAGTTAAATAAAATGAAATTTTTTTCCCAATTGGATTTTTTAAAATATACAAAACAACTTTATCAATAAGTCCTTTAAATGGTTTATAATATTTAGCAGCACTTTTTTCTAAAGTACCACCTACATTTGAAGTTAATTTAGTTTCAGGATCTACATCTAACTGAGATAAACGACCTTGAGAAATTACATCTCTAAGTTCTTTTAAGTGACCTTCAGCTAAAGATGAGGCATCAATATTTTCACCTTTCTTTTTCATCTTTGTAATTATATTCTGAACAGCATCAAGATCTATATCTAACTCTTTATCTTTTGGTTTAGATTGTTCCAAATCTTTTTTTAAAAGACCTAACTTTTTTGAATCCATATTTAACTTTTATTTATTTATTTACTGTTATTATATGTGCCTAAAGTATATTTAAATATTTACCTTTTTATAATATATTCTTTTTGTATTTCTTTTGAAACATCATGAATAACTCTTATTTTTTTATCAATTAAATTTTGTAAAATTTGAGCTCTATCAGATATTTTTTTCTTAATATCAGCATCATTTAAATTTGTGTATGTTTTAATAATATCAAGATACATTATTGGATTACTTGTTCTTTCTAACATATCTGTTTGAGGATTCCATGCAAACACCATATTAATTTTTGGATCTCCATCTAAAACGCCTTTTATTTCAGCAATAGCAGTAATTCTTCTTACTTGTCCTTTTGCGGTTCTTAGTCTTTTTTGAATTATAATAAAATCAATACCAGCAAGCATTAATGGAGGTACGTTCATGGGAGGAGAAGTTAATCTTACAATAGTTTCTTTTGCAGAGTTAGCGTGCACTGTTCCCATACAACCATCGTGACCTGTGTTCATGGCAGTGAATAAGGTAGTTGCTTCTTTGTGTCTTATTTCACCTACTATTATTCTATCTGGTCTCATTCTCAATGTATTTTTAGTTAAAATTTCTAAACTTAATTCACCTTTACCTTCAAGACCTGGAGGTCTTCCTTCAAATCTAATTACATGTTTAATAGGTAAATTTAATTCCGCAGTGTCTTCAATTGTTAATATTCTATCTGATTCTGGAATAAAATTTGCTAAAACATTTAATGTGGTTGTTTTTCCAGATCCAGTTCCACCAGATATTAAAATATTTGATGGTTTTGCACCAAACCCTTCAACCACACACCATAAGAATGATGCAACTTCTAAATTTAAAGTTTTAAAATTAATTAAATCAATGATAGTGTAAGGATCTTCTCTAAACTTTCTAATAGTTATTGTAGAACCATCAATTGATGCAGGTGGTACAGTTGCATTTACACGAGAACCATCAGGTAATCTTGCATCTAAAAGAGGATTTGCAATATCAACATTTCTACCAATAGATCTTGCAATTTTATCAATAATATCATTTATCCCATCATCAGAATAAAACATAATATTTGTTGTCATCATACCATAATCTATATGATAAACATATACTGGTTTTTTAGGACCAACAATCATTATTTCTTCAAGTTTATCATCATCAAGTAAAGGCTCAATTATTCCATATCCAGTCATTTCTTTTACAACTGCGTCAGCATAAAAAGGATATAAGTGCTTTGGAATATTAATTTCTTGAGCGGTTTCAAGAATATCTAGAACTTTTTGATAATATATATTTTTTCTTTGTAAATGATCTTTAATTTTATAAGGATCAGATGAAACTAATCTAGTTGTTGCTTCTTTTAAAGTATTAATAATTATTTTTTGACTAGGATTTGGTTTAGGCACAGGTACTGAATAGTGTAGTAATGATTGAGAATCAAGTCTATAAATTTTAACTTTATTATATTTAGCAATTACAGTTGCACCTTCTATTGTTTCTTCTTGTGCTTCAATTATAGTATCATTTTTTGGTTGAAGTTCATCAGGATTAATATCCTTATTATTTTCTAAAGATTTTAATTTTGATAAAGCATCTTCTCTATTTTTAACTTGTGTATTACTTTCAAAAGCATCTGTTGGTTTGTTAAGATCCTCTATTGATGTTTTTGGTTGTGAAGAAATAATTTCTTTTTCTTTAAATACATTTTTTGGTTGTGGTGATGAAAAATCAACTATCTTATGTTTTAATAATAAATCATCTAAATTTTGAGAAGAAGGTGTTGATATGGTATTTTTTTTATGGTTATTATCTTGCACAGGAATTTTTTTTTTTTCTGTAAAAACTTTTTTAATTTCAGAAGTTGGAGAATTATTTAAAACTGGTTTTTCTATTAATTTTTCTTTACTAGAAACTTTTTTTTTATCATCACTATATTTTACAATCAATTCATCAAGATATGATGCCATAAAATTCACCTATTTGTTTATACTAATTAATATTATTTGAGCAAGTAATGCTTCAAGTTGGATTCTATCATTTGCACCTTCAACTAATCTAAAGTTAATTTCTGCAATTTTATCAATTATTTTTATTTTCATTTTTATATTTATTTTTTCTTCAGGATAAGCTACTAATTTTTTATAAATTTGATTAATTATATCTTCTCCACTTAATCCCTGTTCAAAAAGTAATTTTTGCATAAAGCTTCTTGCTTTTAAAAAATCTTGGGATAAACAGGAATCTATCATATTATATATATCTTGAGGTTGAGCTGAATTTGACACTTCATAAATACTTTCTAAAGTAACTTTGTTATTTATTGAAGCTGCAGCTTGTAAATAATTAATTGCAGTCCTCATATCTCCTGCACAAACATCAAAAATTGCATCTAATGCATCAGTATCTAATTGTACTGTTTCTTTTTCAGCAATCATAGTTAAATAATCTTTAACATCTATTTTTAATAAAGGTTTAAATTTAAATAAAGAACATCTACTTTGTATTGGAGTTATTAATTTTGAAGAATAATTTGCATTAAGTATAAATCTAACAGTTCCAGTATATTTTTCCATGGTTCTTCTTAGTGCTTGTTGAGCATCTACTGTTAATGCATCAGCTTCATCTAAAAAAATTATTTTAAAATCTGCACCTAAAGGAATTGTTCTTGAAAAATCTTTAATTGCTCCTCTTACAATTCCAATACCTCTTTCATCAGAAGCATTTAATTCTAAAAAGTCTTGAGAAAATGTATTTTGAAAAATTTCTTTTGCAAGTGCTACTGCTGAACAAGTTTTTCCAATTCCTGGAGGACCTGCAAACAACATATTTGGCATACTTTTCTTTTCAACATATTTTTTAAGCCTAGGAATTATATGTTTTTGACCAACCATTTGGTCTAATGTCTTAGGTCTATATTTTTCGGTCCAAGGAAAAGAATGGTCTGATTTTACTGTCAAAAATAATCACTTTATAATATATATTAATAATATTTATTGTAACCCAATAGATTTATAATACTTTTTAATACTAGTAAAATTATATCTAATTCGAACAAATGTTAACTAAATTTTAAGATTTACAAGCAATTTTAAATTAAAAACAAAAATAAGAAAGTTATTTATAGTTTTTAGTACATAAATATAATATAAAATAAAAAGAGAATAATATATGACTAAAAAAATTAAATTTAATTTAAAAGCAATAATTTGGTTTTTAATTGCTATAATAATAACCTATGGAATGATTTACCTATTAACTCCTGGTGATTTTTTTAAATCTCCAATGTATATGCTTTTACCATTAGTTGGATTTTTTGTAATGTTTTATATTACAGAATATATAATGAAATATATTCATTTGAAAAACAAATATATTTTTTTAGGAATATTTATTGTGCTTGGAATTATAGCCTATTACTTAGCAATATTCTTTTTTTATTGGAATATAATTACATTAAATAATATACCTGCAAAAGAACTTTTTAAATTTGTTTTTGGAAATACAAGTTTGATTTTAACAACCGCCTTTTTAGAATTTATTGTTGCAGGGGCATTTGGAATAATTGCCTCTAAATAATTCTTTTTTTAATTTATTAAAATTTGATAAATATGTCTAAATTTTTTGTAAAAACATTTGGTTGTACTTTAAACAAAAAAGACACAGAAGAAGTAATTAATTTAAATGAGACCACCTCTGATTTACAAAAATCTGATTATATATTAATTAACACTTGTGGAGTTAAAGAACAAACTCAAACAAAAATAATTAATTATCTCAAAAAAATAAAACTTACTAACATAAAACAAAATAAAATAATTATATTTGGTTGTTTAGTAGATATAGATAAAAGTGCAATGACAAGTGTTTTACCAAATGCAAATTATTTTAAAGTAGCTGAAAAAAATAATATAAAAAAATTAATTGGGAAAGGAAAATTAAAATCAAAAAAAATAAATTTCACACAAATTATCGTGCTATCAAATGGTTGTCTTGGAAATTGTTATTATTGTGCAGTTAAATTTGCAAGAGGAAAACTAAAAAGTAAGCCAGTAAATAAAATTGTTGAAGAAATAAAAAAAGAATTAATTGAAAAACAAGTTAAAGAAATTATTTTAACATCCCAAGATAACGCTTACTATGGACTTGACATTAATGAATCATTAATTACACTTTTAAAAGAAATTCTGAAAATTAAGAATGATTTTAAATTAAAAATAGGTATGGGTAATCCTCAACATTTAATTAATATTTTACCCGAATTAATTGAAATTTATAAAGATCCTAGAATATATAAATTTTTACATATTCCTATTCAGTCAGGTGACAATCAAGTACTTAAAGATATGAATAGATTTTATAAAATAGAAGATGTATATAAAATAATTTCAGAATTTAAAAAAGAAATACCTGAACTTACAATTGCAACAGATATAATTGTAGGTTACCCTACAGAAACTGATGCCCAATTTAAAAACACATTAAAATTTATTAAAGAAATAAAACCAAACTTTGTAAATATATCTAGATACGGGATTAGAAAAAATATTGAAGCAAACAAATACACAGATTTAAAAGGAAATATAAAAAAAAAACGTTCGAGAGAATTAACTATCCTTTTTGAAAATACAATTGAAAATAAAAACAAAAAAGATATTAATAAAATAAAAGATATATTAATTACAAAAATTGGTAAAAACGGATTATATATAGGCAAAACTAATGAATATAAATCAGTTGTAATTAACCAAAAGGTGTCCCTTGGAGACAAACTAACTGTAAAAATAACAAAAACCTCAAAATACCATTTATTTGGAAAAATAACAAATCCAAAACAAATTAACTGAAAATGTTAGGTTTTTAAAATAATTGACACAATATATAGTATATATTAAACTTAAAATTGATAATTTATGGACGTAATATTAAGCTTTAAAAAATATTTTGAAAATTACAAACTTGCATTTTCATATAGTGTACTATTTATTTTTTTGCTTTTTATAATTGATCCTTTCATAAGTATGTTTGGAGGTACCTTAAATTTATCCTATAACTTAGTTGATGCACCTTTTGTAAATATGGTAGTTATATTAATTACAATGCTTATTTTAAATTTTATTTATTCATTAATACAAAGTGTTTTAATTTACAAAATAGGAAAAGACTATCACATTTCAGAAACTGTGCCTTTCAAAAAAATAAAACAAATATTTTATAAATTATTGAAATTTAATTTTAGTTTCTTTTTATTTATTTTTTTAATATCCGCAATATTATATGACTTTAATATTTTAAATAATATCTTAATTCAATTAATTTTTTTAATTATATCAATAGCACTTTGGTTTGTACCTCAAATAATGGTACTTGAAAACGAATCTATTTCAAAATCAATATATTTAAGCATTAAATATTTTGGCAGGAATTGGTTTCATTTTATCACTTTATTTTTAAGTGCATTCATATTAATTATAATCACAAGTTTACTTGATATTTTAATTCCTGGTGTAGGTGGATTCATTATTTCAACAGGATTTTTAGTTATTTTTGTAATTCCATTTATAGAAATTTTAAAAACAGAAATATACTTAAATAAATATAATTTATTAAAACCAAGACATCAATTAAAATAATATTTAAAAAAGAGGAATAATTATGCAAATCATAGATAAAATTGACAAACACATTATTGAAAAATTAATAAATGATGGAAGAATATCATTTGCTGCTATTGCCAAAGATATTAACTTAACTGATGTTGCAATTAAAAAAAGACTTGAAAGATTAAAACAAAGAGGTATTATTAAAAATATTTTTGCAGAAATAGATTATAACATTATAGGTTATACTGAAATAATAGAAATGCTTGTTGCAGTAGATCCATCTAAAAAAAATGAAGTTGTTAAAAAATTAAAAGATAATGAAGATGTACTTAGTTTAATTGAAGTTACTGGTGAATATAATTTAATCTGTAAATTAATGGCACAAGACAAAATTGATTTAAAAATTGTGTTAGATAATATATTTAGAGTTGATGGAATAATAAAAGTAAATACATTAACAGTTTTAAAAGAACACAAAAACAGTAAAAGCCTTCCAAGTAAAATATTACAAACCACATTTTAAATTTTTAAAAAAGGATCTGTTATAAATGAAACTAATTATTTCTGAAAAGGCAATTGCAGGAAAAAAAATTGCAAATATATTATCCAAAAATAAATTTGAAACTATTAAAGATAAAGGAATTAATACTTTTAAATTTAAAGTTGGCACTGAAGATTACCTTTTAATTCCTTTAAGAGGTCATATTAATACAGTAGATTTTGCAAATCCAGAAGGTTACTGGAGTATATTTAATTTAGATTTACTTGCAAATAAAAAATTTGAATACAAAGAAGTAGAAAAACGAATTATTACACTTTTAAAAGAAAAAAGAAAAGAATTAACAGAAATTATAATTGCAACTGATGCTGATCGTGAAGGTGAAGCAATTGGTCTAGAAGCATATAATTATATAAAAATAAAAAATGATAAAGCTACCCTTAAACGTGCTTATTTTAGTGCATTAATTGACAAAGAAGTAAATAATGCATTTAATAAATTAAGAGAATTAGATTTTAATTATGCATATTCTGTTTTTGCAAGACAAGAAGTTGATTTATTATGGGGTGCTATTCTTACAAGATACCTATCAGTAATATCAAATAGAAAAGGAAAATTATTTTTATCTGCAGGAAGGGTACAAACACCACTTTTAAATTTTATTGTTGAAAAAGAACTTGAAAGAGATAATTTTGTTTCTGAAAAATATAGAGTTATTAGAATACTATTTGAAAAAGATAAAATTAAATTTGAAGGATTACACAAAATAAATAAATTTTTCAACACTGAAAAAGGAGATTTAATTTTTGATAAAATTAAAGATGCTAAAGAAGGTATTGTTCAATCAGTATCCAAATCAGAAAAAATATTAAGAAGACCAGCTCCATTTAATACAACTAGTTTTTTACGAAGTGCAAGTGCAATAGGGGTTGGTACTACAAAAGCAATGTCAACCGCAGAAAGTTTATACCAAAGAGGACTTATTAGTTATCCGAGAACCGATAACACAGTATATCCTTCAAGCCTTGATTTTAAAGGTATACTTTCAAAATTATCAATCATAAAGGAATACGAATCAGATATTAAAGAAATTTTAAAGAAACCACTTAAACCATCCAGAGGAAATAAAGAAACTACTGATCATCCTCCAATATATCCTGTAGATATATCATTAGATTTAGATGGAACTGAAAAAAAGGTTTATGATTTAATAATTAGAAGATTTTTGGCTACACTTTCAATAGATGCAAAAACAGAAAATTTATCTGTAGTAATAAATGTTTTAAAAGAACCATTTACTGTTACCGGTCAAATAATATTAGAACCAGGTTGGAAAAAAATATATATTTATTCAAAATTAAATGAAGTAATATTACCTCATTTAGAAAAGGAAAATATAGTTGCAATTAATAATAAATTTTTAGATAAAAAAGTAACTACTCCACCTCCAAGATATACAGAAGGTGGATTAATCAAATTAATGGAAGATCAAAATTTAGGAACTAAATCTACAAGACCAGCAATCATACAAAAGTTAAAAAATAGAAATTATATTAAGCAAGAAAAACAAATTGAACCAACTAAAATAGCTATCTCTGTATGTAGTGTTTTAAATAAACACGCAGATCTAATTGCAAAACCAAAATTAACTGCTGATATTGAAGAAAACATGGAACAAGTAGCAACTGGAAATAAAACAAAAGAAGCTGTTGTTGATGATAGCAGAAAAATGTTACATGAAATAATTAAAATACTTTTAAAAGAAAAAGATGATATTGCAAAAGAACTTCGTGGTGGAATACAAGAAAGTAACTACATAGGTAAATGCAATAAATGTGGTAAAAATTTAATTATAAGACATGGGAAAACTGGAAAACAATTTGTAGCATGCACAGGATATCCTGCATGTAGAAATACATTCCCATTACCACAAAATAAAAATGTAACTCCAATTGAAAATGTGTTTTGTGAAGTATGTAAAAGCCCAATGATAAGAGTTGTTGGCAAAAGAGGAAAACCCTATGAAATGTGCTTAAATCATAAATGTTCAACCAAAGAAGATTTTTTAAAAAAAATGAAAGAAAACGAAGCAGAAAACACAGATAATTCTGAAAAACCAAAAACAACTAAATATTATAAAAAAACATATAAACCAAGAAAAAAATATGTTTCTAAAAAAAAGAAAATTTAGAAACAACTAATTTTTATAAAAATAAAAATCTTTTTAAGCTCTTTTAACTATAATATAACTATTAAATTTAAAAAAGATTAATTATGGTTGAAAAAATAGTTCTTACTGTTAAAGAAACAGACATTAAAGATGCACTTAAAGGCATTGCAAAGATAGACCCAATTGTTTTCGATAAAATGAAATTGGCTATTGGGAATGTTATTCTAATTGAAGGAACTAAAAAAGCACTAGCTTACGCAACTCGTGGTGCAGAAAAAGATGCTGGTTTAAATCAAATTAAAATTGATGGAATTGTAAGATTTAATTCAGGTGGAACTATTGATAACGCTGTTTTTATTGAAAAAACAGAAGTACTTGCTTGTGAATCAATAAACTTAGCTCCAATTATTGACAAAAATAAAAAAATCAATCTTACAAAAGATGTTGAAAGTGTTATTAAAGAAAAATTACTTAATTTAAATATTATGGAAAAAAATATTGTAAAAATTCCTGGCCTTCCTATTCTTACTGATGATGGTTACAGAGATCTACAATTAATTGTAAATAAAACAATTCCTAAAAAAGCAGTTAGGATAACTGAAAAAACAAAAATTATTGTGTCAGATAAAACTGAAGAATCTAAAACCCCATCCATGACTTATGATGATATTGGTGGACTTAAAAAAGAAATTGAAGCCATACGTGAAATGGTAGAACTTCCTATTAAAAGACCAGAAATTTTTAAAAAATTAGGTATATCTCCACCTAAAGGTGTTTTATTATATGGACCACCAGGAACAGGAAAAACTTTACTTGCAAAAGCTGTTGCTGCAGAAACAGATGCTAAATTCATTACAATTAATGGACCAGAAATAATAACTGCACAGGTAGGTAAGTCAGAAGAAAATTTAAGAAATATTTTTAAAGATGCAGAAGAAAATACACCAGCAATCATTTTTATTGATGAGATTGATGCAATTGCTCCAAAGCGAAATCTTTCGCATACATCTGACTTTAATAAATCTTTATTAGCACAATTATTAACTTTAATGGATGGATTAAACGCAAGAGGGCAAGTAGTAGTTATTGCAGCAACAAACATTCCAGATTCAATAGATATGGCTTTACGAAGACCAGGAAGATTTGACAGAGAACTTGAAATTAATGTTCCTGATAAAGAATCTAGAAGAGAAATTTTATTAGTACATACTAGAAGTATGCCTATTAAAGATTTAAATGTTAATGAAATTTTAAAATCTACAAATGGTTTTTCTGGTGCAGATATCTCTGCACTTTGTAAAGAAGCAGCCTTAAAAGCAATAAAAAGATTAATGCCTATAATTAATAAAACAACTGATAATCAATTACCAATAGAAATTATAGATCAATTAATTATAATTAATCAAGATTTCTTGGACGCTTTAAACATTGTTGAACCATCTGCATTAAGAGAAGTACAGGTACAAGTTCCAACAACTACATGGAATGATATTGGTGGACTTGAAGAACCAAAACAAAAATTAAAAGAAATGATTGAATGGCCTTTTAAATATCCAGAAAAATTCAAACAAATAAACATTGCACCACCAGCTGGAGTAATTCTTTATGGACCACCAGGAACTGGAAAGACTTTAATTGCAAAAGCAATTGCTAACGAAAGTAAATCTAATTTTATTTCATTAGAAACATCAGAAATAAAACAAAATTTACAAGGGGATAGTGAAAAAAAAATAAAGAATATTTTTAAAAAAGCAAGACAACTTGCTCCATCAATAATATTCTTTGATGAAATCGATGCAATTACTGGACAAAGAAAAAATGAAAATTCAAACTCAGATTATAATAATAGCATAGTTTCTCAATTGTTAACTGAAATGGATGGAGTTTCAAAATTAAAAGATATAGTAATTATTGGAGCAACAAATAGAATTGATATAATTGACCCTGCATTTTTAAGACCAGGTAGATTTGATTTAAAATTAAAAATACCATTACCAGATATTAATACAAGAATAAAAATATTTGAAGTATATCTTTCAAAAATAAAGAATGATGGTAAAATAGATGTTAACCAACTTGCAAAAGAAACAGATGGATTTTCAGGAGCTGACATTGAAGGTATATTAAGAGAAGCTGGAATGATCGTATTAAGAGAAAATATATTAGGAAAAGGAACTACTATTTTAATTAATGAAGCTAATGTAAAACAAGCTATTAAAAATACAGAAAAATATAAAAAACAAAACAAAAAACAAAAAGGATCTTATTAAAAAAAATAATTTAATTATTGACCAGAAGAACCAAAACCTTTTTCTCCTCTAGAGGTATCATCAAGATTTTTAACTTCTTTAATTTCTGATTTAAAAATAACAGTAGGAATCATTTGAGCAATTTTGTCGCCTTTTGAAATTTCAAAATTTTCTTTTGATGAATTAAAAAGACAAATCATAATTTCTCCTCTATAACCAATATCTATAACACCTGCAAAAACATCAACACCTTTTTTTACTGAAAGACCTGACCTAGGAGCTATTCTTAAATAAGATGTGAATTGATTTGATTCTGGAGCATTCATAGCTAAAGAAATTCCTGTTTTTACAACCCGCCTTTCCATAGCAGGAATAATTACTGATTCAGATGAAAATAAATCATAACCAGCATCATTAACGTGTGCTTTTTCTGGAACCTTAGCATCTTCATTTAATTTTTTTACACATATCATTTATTTTCAACCTCTTTAAACTTTTAATGTTTCATATCACAAGAACCTTTAAAGCCACAACCAGCAGAACACTCTGTACAACCACCAAGTTTAATCATAACACCAGTTTTACAATTAGGACAAGTTTGACCTGCTTCTGAACCATAAACTACTAATTTATCTTGTGCTTTTATTTCATAATCATTATTTGTTCTTGTTGATTTTTTTGTTTTTTCATCATTTTTTCTTTTTATTGCATCTTCATTTATTTGTTCTTGTTTTTTATTTGTAGATAAAACTTGTTCATCTCTAGATGAATCTCTATAGATTGTAACACCTTTACAACCTAAATCATAAGCTTTCATATAAAGTTCTTCTGTTTGTTCAACAGTAAAGTTTGCAGGAACGTTTGCGGTTTTACTTATTGATGAATCAGTCCATTTTTGAATAGCTGCTTGTACATTTATGTGATCATCAGGAGATAACTCCATTGCAGAAACAAAATATTTTGGAAGTTTATCATCTTTATAATATGCTTGCGCAATAGGAGCATGTACTTCGTGGAAACCAAGTCTTGATTGCCTATAATATTTAAATGCAAAATATGGTTCTATACCTGTTGATGTTCCTATCATAGTTCCAGTTGACCCTGTAGGTGCTTGTGTAGTTAAAGCGATATTACGTATACCTTTTTCTTTAATTTTTTCTTGAACTTCAAGTGGAAGTTCTTTTATAAATTTACTATTAAGATATTTTTCTTTATCAAACTTTGGAAAAAAACCTTTTTCTTCAGCAAGAAGTGCTGAAGTAGTATACATTTCACAAGTAATTAATTTATATAATTTATCAATAAATACTAAACTTTCTTGTGATCCATATGTAATTCTAAGTTTAATTAATAATTCAGCTAAACCTAATGTTCCTCCACCTATTCTTCTTTCTGATTTTTGAACTTTTTCATTTTGTTCAAAGAAATAAGGTGTAAGATCGATTATATTATCTAAAAACCTAGTTAATACTTTTGCAGATTTTTTTAATTTATCCCAATTAAATTCATATATTGGGCCTACTTTATCATCACCTATTTTTTCAGCAAAAGATGCTAAATATAAATGTCCAAGATTACATACACCCCATGCTGGTAATCCTTGTTCACCACAAGGATTTGTTGCAATTATTTTATTATAATAATAACTATTACTCATTTTATTATATCTTTCCATAAAAACAACACCAGGTTCAGCTGATTTCCACGCAGAATTAATTATTTTTCTCCAAAGATCTTTTGCTTTTACTTTATCATAAATTTTTGTAGGATAGCCTTTTTCTTTCCAAGCTTTTAAATCTCCATCCCACTCTTTATCATACACTTCAGAATAAGTTACATTTTCATAATCTGGAAATTCTAAAAACCAATCCTCATCATTTTTTACAGCTTCCATAAAAACATCAGAAACTTTAACTGATATATTAGCATGTTCTAAAATACCTGATTTTATTTTTGCATTAACAAATGAATAAATATCTGGATGCCAATCATCAAGCATAAGCATAAGCGCACCTCTTCTAGATCCTCCTTGTTCAATTAATCCTGTTAAAAAAGAATATAATCCACCCCAGGATACTGCTCCAGAAGATCTACCATGAACACCACGCACATAAGCATAAGCTGGTCTTAAACTTGAAAGTGACATACCAACACCACCACCTCTAGAAAAAATTTCAACCATGTAATGTGCTGCTTCTTTAATAATTGAACTTCTAGAATCTTGTGGTGATGGAATAACATAACAATTATATAAAGTTAGATTTGAAGTATATCCAAGTTCATCAACTGATGCTCCAGAAAGAATTCTTCCACCTGGAGAAATATGATTATTTTTTAATTGTTCATAAAATTCATCAAACCATTTATTTCTAGACAATTCATCTTTTTCTACTTTTGCAACTGCTTTAGCTACTCTTTTATATGTATCAAATACGGATTCATTTGGTTTCTCACATTTACTTTGATTTTGAACAAATTCAAAATTATAAAATTCATCAGCATAAATTCCTGTAATCATATAAAGATATACTTTGTTATTTTCTAAATTTTTAACAATTCCAATATCTTTCTTAGGATATTTTTCATCATCTTTTGTAATTGTGATAATTAAATCTCCAATTTCAATTTCATCTCTCTTTGTTTTTATAGAATATCTATCTAAAAAAATTATTAAACCAAGATCTTTAAACACAGCTGAATTATTTATTACATTTATTGCTTGTTTTGATAAATTTATATTATTATTTTTTAATTTAACAACTATTTCAGTATCAATTACTTCTTCTTTACTTTCTCTTAATTTTCTTTTTTCTTCTCTGTATAATATAAATGATTTTGCTACATTTGTTATTTCAGATGCAATTAACACATATTCTATAGCATCAGATACATCTTCTACAGATGGAACTTTATTTATAAATTTAGATTCTAAAACTAAAATTATTTTTTCAACCAAAGTTTCTAAAAAAACCTCGTCTACTTCATCAACAGACTTCATTGCTTTTAATATAGCACTTTGAATTTTTAATTTATTAAAATCAACTATTTCACCGGTTCTTTTTTTTACTTGAGTTATTTTTTTAATTTTTAGAATCATGTTCATATGTAATGCACCTTTTGTTCTTTTTTAATATTCAATTCCTTTCCTTGCTAAAGTTTTTTTAAAATAATGTTTTATTTCTTTCATTTCAGTAATTAAATCTGCAAGACTACTTATTTCTTCATTTAAATATCTTCCAGTAATTATTAGTTCAATTTTTTTAGTTTTACAAATTTTAATTATTTCTTTGAGTTTATCTAATTTTATTAAATTATAATATAATACTAAATTAAATTCATCTAAAATCAACAAATCAATTTTTTTATTTTTTAAAATATTATCTAAATATATAATTCCTTTTTCAATTTGAATGAAATGTTCTTTTTTTATATTATTATTAATTATAAATTCTTTAATTCCAAATTTTTTAAAACAAATATTTGGAATTTTAGTTAAAATTTTTTGTTCACCTGTTATTTGTGCTTTTAAAAATTGCACAAAATACACATTTCTACCAGTTCCGGCACACCTTATGGCTTGCCCTATAGCAGAAGTTGTTTTTCCCTTACCGTTTCCAGTATAAATATGAAATTTACCATAATTCATTTTTAAAAACCCCTTTTTCAAAAAATGAAAAGTTCTGAAAATATAATAGTAGATTTTGTTTTTATAGTGTTTGGTTTAAAATACAAATTAATAGTTTTATTTTATTTTAAATATGAATAAATGATATACATTAGCCTATTGAAAAAACCATAAAATACCAAAAAGAATATATATTTATCCACATAAACATAATATAAGTGATATTATACTGAATAAATATAAAAGATAATTTAATTAAACCTGCAAAACATTCAATAATATACGATGATTTATATTTATATGCGTGTCTTGCAAAATATCCTATAACAAAAGGACATACTATTATTGTTTGGAAAAAAATAGTAAAAGATTTAAATTTGTTAAATAAAAAAGAATATGATTATTTAATGGATAAAGTAGATGAAGTTAATCATGTTCATTGGCATTTAGTTCCAAGATATAACAAAAAAGGATTTGATGTATTTGCTCATACTCCAAAAAAAAATAGTGACTTTTCATTAGTTAACAAAATACAAAAAAAATTAATTTTAAAAATTTAATATGATAGAAATTAGTAAAAACACAAAATTAATCAATAAATTCAAAAATGAATTAAATATAGAAGGATATAGTGCTAAAACAATAGAAACTTATTCAATGTATATAAATTTATTTAATAGATACATAAAAAAAGATTTGATAATGGTAGTAAATGATGATATCATAGATTATTTATCATATTTAAAAATAAATAAAAAAGTTAAGAGTACTACAATAAATTTAGTTCTTTCAGCAATAAAGCACTTTTATGGTCAATTTTTAAAAAAAGATTTAGATTTAAATATAAAATTACCTAAAAAAGCTAAAAAAATACCAATGGTACTTACAACTAAGGAAATTAAAGAATTAATTAAGGCAACTAAAAACACACGAAACCGCCTAATAATTGAATTTATTTTTTCAACAGGTGTTAGAATATCAGAGTGTATGTCTATGAAAATTAACGACTTAGACTTTAATGAATATACTGGTAAGGTTGTATCTGGTAAAGGGAATAAAGATAGGTTAATTATACTTTCTAAAAAATGGGTTGGTAATTATAATAAATATTTAGACAATAGAAATAAAGATGTTAATTCAGAATATTTATTTTGTAATAGTCAAGGAAATCAATTATCAGTAGATACTGTTCAAAAATTTTTAAAAATATCAGCAAAAACAGCTAATATTACAAAAAACGTATCTCCTCATACATTAAGACATTCTTTTGCAACTAGTTTACTTGAAAATGATGTTAATATAAGATATATTCAACAACTTCTTGGTCATACTAATTTAAACACAACACAAATATATACAAAAGTAAATACTAATAAATTAAAAATAATTATAAATCCATTAGATAATATTGATTAAATACTATAGGAAGGATGACCCCACACTTCCTGTACTAATTATTATTATTTTTATTTTATTTTAAAAAATAATCTTATTTGAAAAATAAACTAAATAACTACAATAAATAACATAAATAAAATAAAAAGATATATAAATCTTTTGTATAACATTATATTATAAAATTAAATTTATTTTTTTGGAGGAATTAAAATGACAACAAGAATATCAAAATTATTTGGTATGGATATATATCAAACAGACGCTACTTATAGAGGAAAAGTTCATGATCTTATTGTAAATATTGAACAAGGTGTTATAGAAACTATAACAACTCAACCTTTAAAGGTTAATTCTAAGTTAGAAGCTAAAAAAATTATTACTGAACATAGTATTCCTTATAACAAAGTAATATCTTCAGATGATATTATTTTAATTAATGCCGGTAATGTTCCTATAAAACAAGAACAAAAAAGAATATCTGAAGAAAAACATACAAATACAGGTAAAAGTAAAGATGCTAGTATTAGAAAAAAATATATAGGTTATAAAAGTAAATACGCTGCAAGAAAATAGTATTTTTTATTTTTTTTTAATATTTTTCTATTTTTTTATAAGTATATATATATAAACATATACATATATTATATATATATATTATATATATACATAAAATAAGTTTTAATAATAAAATTATTTTATTACAGGAAGTACGGGGTGTCTCTCTTGACTAAAATTAAATCAAGCTATATTAAATATAAATTTATTTTTAAAGATAATATTAATAGATCTTCCTATCTTTATCAAAAAGTATTTAGATCAATTTATGGTTATCAACAAAATGTAACTAAAAAAGGTAATAAACCATATTTATATATTAGAAAAGGAATATTAACAGATATACCTCATTATAAACCAGGTAGAAATGCAGTTGTAGTACCTAAAGGGTATGAACAAAAATTAATAGAATATTTTACAACTGGTATTAATCCAGCACATAATTGGAAAACAAAAGGTGATTGGGAAGTAAAATATACTGTTGATGAAATTGAATTAGATATTAATAATATTATAAAAATATTAGAAGATTTTATATATAATTATAAAATAATTAATTTAAATAATAAAGAAATTAGTTTGTTTTTAGAATTAAATTATTTAGTTGAAAATAATATTATGGATAAAAACTATTTAACTAATATTATTAAGATATCAGATAATATAATTAATTTTGAATGGTTTAAAGAAACTAAAGAACAATCAGAAAAATTAACTAGTTTTTATAGTAATTATCAAAAAATAAAGCAAAAATTACAGTAATTACTTATTCTTTTTTTATTATTATTATGTTTTTTTTCCAAGTTCTTTTTTTCCCAGTATTATTTAATTTAATTAAATTAATATCAGTTAATGTTTTTAAATATGGATAAAGACTTTTTTCATTTGAATATTCTATATTAAAATTTAATTTAATATTATGTCTTATTTCATCCATTGTTACCCATTTATCAGATGGTATTGAATTGATAATATGTTCTGCTTGAGTATTTTCTTTTATTTTTAAAAACTCCCAAATTGTATGTAATTGATTTGTTATGATTTTTTTTACATCAATAGTTTGTGTTGTATCTTCTATAATATTGTTTTTTGTATTAAGATATTTTAATTTGAGTATTCTTTCTTCTTCTAAATAATTTCCAGTTATGTTGTTATTTTCTACTGTTAAATTAGTATTATTCAGTTTAGTTTCTGTTGGTTCAATTTTAAGATCTACTTTAGATAATTTTGAATTTAATTTTTTATTTTTAATAAAAAAACTTTTTATAAATTTTAATAATCCCATATAATAAGTAATTACCGTAATGATTTTAAATCTTTTGGTAATTACAGTAATTATATAGTTAATTTTGTGGTAATTACAGTAATTATATAGATTTTTAATATAATTTTTGTTGATAATTTTATTATAAGTTAATTTATTAATTTATTTCTTATTAAATTTATGTAGCTTGTAATGAAATTTTTAATAAAATAAATAAATTTTAATAAATTAGTTGGTAATTACCAATATTTTAGTTAGTAATTACTATGTTTTTATAGTTTATTTTTTATTTAATTTGAAAATTAGTGTTTTTAAGTTGTTTAAAGTGATTTTTACACTTTAAATTTAATTTAATGGCCTTTTATATATTTTAAGCCTTAATATTTTAATTATTAGTAATTACTTTATTAGTCCAAGTTTAGTTGTATTTTATTTAATTAATAATGGTAATTACCATATTTTATTTAAAATAAGTATTTATAGCGGGGGTAGGATTTGAACCTACGACCTTCGGGTTATGAGCCCGACGGGCACTCCAGACTGCCCCACCCCGCTATTTTTGTAAGTATTTGTTTTAAGTAAAAATAGTTAGTAATATATATTTTAATAAACCAAAATATATATAAACCTATTTAAACTAATTTTATCCACAAACAAATCCCTTTGTATTATCAGTAATTTTAGTTATTATAATTTCTAGTTTTTTGATATTTTCTTCAATTTTTCTTTTTTCTTTTTTAAGTTTAATTATTCTTTTTTTAACATTTACCATTTCTAAATTAGTACTACAATTTGGACATTTAAAGTTATAAGCTGCAGCAACTTCAAATGCGACTTCCACATTACATTTTTTAGGACAATAAAAATAATCATGACCTTCTTTTTGTGTTAAATCATATTCTATTTTTTTATATTTTTTCATTTCTTGTATTAATAAAATATCAATAATTTTTTTATATTTAATTTCCCAAATAAATTCATACATGTTATTTTCATTTCTTTTTTTCTTATAACATGCAATACCTCTAAAGTGTAAACTATTTAATGTGGCTCTTACAATTGTAATTTTTTCTTTTAATTTTTTTGAAATGTCTTCTGGAGATAATCCATTGTTATTGAATAACTTAACAACATTAATTGCCATCGGTCCTGCAATCTGTTCTAAAAAATTGATTGTAGTTTTGTCTGATAATAATTCTTTTTTAAGTTTATTCATAAATAACATCACTCTCCTATAGTAATATTATGTTACAAAACTATTTTAAGGAGATAACTTTCTTTCCTTTATTGCAAGGATCAATTTTTATTTTTGTATTTTTAAAAGAATCAGTAAATAATGCATCTGGATTTAAATAATTTAAAATAATAGCTAGTGCTGCTACTTCACTATGGGGTTGATTTGTAACTGATAGATTGTAATTTGCATTTTCATAATAAAAATTTTCAACTTTTGGACCACCAACAATAATTAATAGATTTATTTGTTTTTTATGTTCTTTAATAATTTCATTTATTTTATTTATTATTTTTATACCATACATAGTTAAATGAATTTTTATACCTTTAAAATTAGTAACAATTTCTTGTGGTTCTGTAGTATAAATTGTTTTGAATTTACCGCCCCATTGTTTGTTTATTTCAATCACACTTTTTTCAAAATGGTCATCTTCAATTCCAGAATAATAAAATCTGTTTGCTCCAAAAGCTCTTGAAACTAAAGCACAATGAGTTGTAATTCTTTTATCTCTAAAAGGACGATGATCTAATTTTAATATATATATCATGTTTTTCAAATTTTTAATTTATGTTTACTTAACATTTAAAATAGAAATTATTTATAAATGTTTAGCTTGTATAATATATATACAATATTATCTTTTTATATATTGATTTTATATTTAGATTTTATTGGATCCGTAGCTCAGTCTGGCAGAGCACTGGACTTTTAATCCAGGTGCCGCGGGTTCAAATCCCGCCGGATTCACTTTCAATTATTTTTTAGATTCAAAGAGGGCTCGTAGCTCAGCCTGGTTAGAGCACTGGACTCTTAATCCAGGTGTCGTGGGTTCAAATCCCATCGAGCTCATAATTTTTAAAAAATATTGGGTCCGTAGCTCAGTCTGGGAGAGCAATAGGCTGAAGACCTATGTGTCGTGGGTTCAAATCCCACCGGAGCCATTTTTTCTTTTTTTAATTTAATTTAATTTATTTTGTAAAATAAATCCTATTTTTAAGTATTATCTTTTATATATTATATTATGGTTGAAAAAAATTATACACCTATGATGCGACAGTATGTCGAGACTAAAAAAAAATATCCTGAAGGTATATTATTATTTAGAGCTGGTGATTTTTATGAAATGTTTTATGATGATGCTAAAGAAGCAGCACATATATTAAATATAACTCTAACTAAGCGTGGTAAGGGTGAAACAGAAGCACCTTTAGCTGGTGTACCTTATCATTCAATTGATCCTTATATTTCTAAACTTGTTAAAGCTGGGAAAAAAGTTGTAATTTGTGATCAAATAGAAGACCCTCGTCTTGCGAAAGGATTAGTAAAAAGAGGAGTGACACGAATTATAACACCAAGCACCTTTTTTACAGATGCTTATGATAACAACTACTTGTGTTCTATAGCCTACCATAAAGAAAAATACGGGTTTTCACTTGTTGATATAACCACTGGTGATTTTAAAATTACTTCTTTTTCAGATCTTTCATCTCTTTTAAATGAACTTATATTAAATAAGCCAAAAGAGTTGTTATTAACTAAAAATCTTCTAAAAGATATTAGTGTAATTGATAATTTAAAAAAATCAATACCTAATACAATTATAAATTACACAGATAATACAGATGTAATAACATCTTATAATCAATTATTAGATCATTTTAATTTAAGATCATTAACTATATTTGGAATAGAAAGTTTTAACTCTAATCAAGAAGTTATTTTATCTGCAAGTAATGCTTTAAAATATTTGACTGACACCCAATTTTCTGATTTAAAATATATTAATAAAATTAAAGAATATTCTGTAAATAAATATTTAAAATTAGATAGAAAAACAGTGCGTAATTTAGAGCTTGTGTCTAATTTAAATGATTTTACAGTTAAACAAAGTTTATTTCATTTAATTAATAAGACAAAAACACCTTTGGGTCATAGAAAATTATATTTTGATATATTACATCCAATATTAGATAAATCTAAATTAAATTTAATTTATGATTCTGTCCAAGAATTGATGGATGTACCCTATTTACTTCAAGAGTTAGCTATTCAGTTGGCGTACGTAGGAGATATTGAAAGAATAATTAGTAAAATAGGATTTGGAAATGCAAATCCACGAGATTTAATTGCATTAAAGCAAAGTTTGTCTGTTTTACCTAAAATAAAAACTATTTTGTCAGAAGCCAATTCTACTAATTTAAATTTAATTAATACTAATTTGTTATCTCTTAATAATTTATATAATTTAATAAATAATGCTATAGTTGATGAACCTCCATTTAGTGTTAGAGATGGTAAATTTATTAAACCAAGTTTTTCAAAAGATTTAAATGAGTTGGTGCATACTCACCAAACCATTAATTCATGGATTTTAGAATTTGAAGCAAAATTAAAAAATGAAACAAATATCAAATCCTTAAAAATTAAATTTAATAAAATATTTGGGTACTATATAGAAATTTCTAAAGCTCAAGCATCAACAGTTCCAGATTATTTTGAAAGAAAGCAAACATTAGTTAACGCTGAAAGATTTACAACAAAAGAGTTATCTGAAAAAGAAGATATTGTGCTTAATGCAAAAGAAATGAGAATTAATTTAGAATATAAATTATTTCTAGATGTTTGTGCTGAAATAAGTAAATTTAAAGAAGATCTTTATGTGGTTTCTGGTTTAATTGCTGAATTAGATGTATATTTTGCATTTGCATTAGTTTCAAATAATTATAATTATATTCGGCCAGTTTTAAATGATTCAGATAAATTGTATTTTAAGGATTTAAGGCATCCTATTATTGAAAAAGTAGTTGATTTTATACCTAATGATTGTAATTTGTCTAAAGATATACAAACAATGATTATTACAGGGCCTAATATGTCTGGTAAGAGTAGTTATATGCGGAGTGTGTGTTTAGCCATTATTCTTGGACACACAGGTTGTTTTGTTCCTGCATCAGAAGCAGAAATAGGTAAAGTTGATGGTGTATTTACAAGAGTTGGTGCTTCAGATGATATTGTGCATGGACAAAGTACTTTTTTAGTAGAAATGTCTGAGGTTGCATATATTATTAATAATTGTACTCAAAATAGTTTTGTTATTTTAGATGAAGTAGGACGAGGAACAAGTACTTTTGATGGGTTAAGTTTAGCCTGGTCAATTATAGATTATTTAAATAATGTTATTATGTGTAAAACTTTGGTTGCAACTCATTATCATTTATTAAATAATTTAGAAAATATTTTTCCAACTATTAAAAATTATCATGTTACTGCAAAAGAAGAAAATAATAATTTATTATTCTTTCATAAATTAAGAGAGGGTGGAATAAATAAAAGTTATGGTATTCAAGTTGCAAAAATTGCGGGTCTTCCAAAAGAACTAATAAATAAAGCTTTGTTAATTCAGAAAGATTTAGAGGAAGATAATTTTTTAAAATCAAAAAAATAATTCTATTATAAACTAAACAATTTTATTCATGTGATTTGTTATGAAAATAAAAAAACTATCTAAAGAAACTATTAATTTAATTAGTGCTGGAGAAGTAATTGACGGCCCTTCTGATGTTTTAAAAGAATTGATTGAAAACTCAGTTGATGCTAAGGCGACAGAAATTCTTATTGAAGTAAAAAACTCTGGAATTGATTTAATTAATATTAAAGATAATGGAGTTGGAATTTTAAAAGAAGATCTTAAAGTCTGTTTAGAAAAATATACTACTAGTAAACTTGAAACAATAGATGATTTATACTCTTTAGATAGTTTTGGGTTTAGAGGTGAGGCACTATCTACTATAGATGCAGTATCTAAGTTAAAAATAATTTCTTCTACTAATAAAGATGGTAGTGGATTTGTTTTAGAATATAATAATATTTCTGAAATTTCAGCATCTCAAGGTACAAATATTATTATTGAAGATTTATTTTATAATGTGCCTGTAAGAAAGAAGTTTTTAAAATCAACAAGTTCTGAATTTTCAAAAATTTATGAGGTTTTCCTTGCTAATGTTTTATTAAACCCAGATATTACTTTTAAATTTATTTCTGAAAAGAAAAATGTTGTTTTTTCAAAAACTACATTAGAAAATCGTTATATTCAAATTTATGGGTCTAATATTACATCTAAAACCGTGCCTATTAATGTAAATAATGATTTTTTCACTTTAACAGGTATTTTAACTAATCCAACTAATTCAATTTATTTGTCAACAAATTTTTTATTTATTAATAAAAGATTTGTATTTTCACCTCAAATTTATAAAACAATTACTTCTGCTTATAAAGATTATTTGATGATTCAACAAAAACCTTTTTTTATATTATTTATTACTTTAAACTCTAATACTATTGATGTAAATGTGCATCCTAAAAAAAGAGTTGTTAAACTTCAAAATGAGATGTTATTTTTAATTGAATTAAAAAAAGAACTATCTAAAATTTTAGATGGATTTTTAGGTAAGAGTTTACCTGTTACAAATTATAATTCTTTAAGTGATTTTGTATCATTTAACAAATCTATTACTTATAATTCTACAGAAAGTACAAATAATTTTAAATCAAATGGTGCTACAGAATTTATAAATAAATCTCAAAAAAACTTATTTGCAGATGCTGAATTTAAAAATAATTTTTCAGGAATAAATAAAATTAATTTATTTGAATTTGAATTATCGAAGATACTTGGTCAAATAAATAATACATTCATTGTTTGTGAAACAAAGGATGGTATGTTGCTTGTAGATCAGCATGCAGCAGATGAAAGAATAAACCTTGAAAAAAACAGAAAACAATATGATTTCGTTGAAAAGCAAAGTTTAATTTCTGAAATTTTATTAGATGGTTTATCAGAAAGATATATAGAAATATTAAATAATAAACCAAACATTTTTGAAAAAATAGGATTTTCATATATTTTTAAAAATAATAATTTTTATTTAAAATCAATTCCTTTATTTTTAAATAGATATTTTGATAAAAATGTATTTGTAAATATTTTAAAAGATATAGATGAAGGAACCGATGATGTTTTGAAATTAAAAGATAATTTATTAAAATTAAAATCTTGTAAAGAATCAATTAAAGGAAACCAATTACTTTCTTTTACTGAACAAGTAAATTTAATTAGAAAATTAAATGAGTGTTCTGATAAAGGTATTTGTGCACACGGTCGACCAACAATAATATTTGTTTCAATAAAAGATTTAGAAAAAGGGTTTAAAAGGATTGTTTAAATTTTAACAATCCATACAAATAAAATTATTGTAATAATTATTAATATTGTAATTGCTGTATTTTCAGAAGAATCTTTGTTTTGAGCATCTATAGTAATTATTTGAGAACCAATTTTTTTATTATTGTTGTTCATGGTATAATCTAAATTAAAATTCAACCCATATTGTCCTTCTTTAAATGTTTTTATTTTAAATGGTATTTCAATAACATCCTTTGGGGTTAATTCATTTATTTTATTATCTGACATTAAAATTTCGCCTACAAAATTAGGTGAAATGTATATATTTTTAATTGTATTTTCAGATGTATTTCTAATAATTAAATTTCCAGTTAAATAATTATCTGGAATTACTGTTTTAGAAATATCTGTATGCACATTTAATGCAGATTCTTGTTCAATAATATTTATGATTTTATTATTTAAATTTTTAATGTGTTCTACACCAAACCTATCTGTAAATTTAACTTTTGCATAGGGTGTAGAAAACGATGTGTTCAAATCTGTTTTTACATAATAATTAAGTGTGATTGTTTGTTGTGCATTTAATATTCCTTTATAAGAAGTTTCTCCAGAAACATTTTCTAAATTTGAATTATATATAAATCGTTCAGAAGCATTAGACAATTCAATATAAATATAATCATAACCACTATTTCTTATAAATAATTTAATAGGAATCATTGTATTTGTGTAACCATATGTTGGTGTTTCTTCATAAAAATCAGCATCACTAATTTCTGCAACATAATAATTACCTAATATACTGTTTTCTGAAATAATCATTCTTGGTAAAAAATTATTTTCAACACAAATTTCTAGATTATTAATTTTTTTAATATTTGTTAAT
>CAZQEL010000005.1:0-27867 GCA_964591795.1 uncultured archaeon
TAATCCTTTTTCAGGTCAGGAAACCATTTTTGAAAATACAAAATTTATTTGGTCACTTAATTATTATGGCTTGATTGAAACCCATTTAATTTCTGAAAAAGAAGTTTATGATTTTTTAAAGAAAGCTCTTTTAAAAGTTGAAACTAGGTTTCCATATAGAGGGCCTAATATCTATAAAGAAAATGATTTTGAATATTTTTGTGATACTACTGGCATTCTTGAGAGATTTATTGGAAAAGAAAGAATTGATTACAAGGGAGAAACAATTTACACTGGTGTTTTTCATGGTGGAATAATAAGAGCTAAATTAATTTAAGTTGTTTTTTTGCGATATTATAAATTTCGGCAAAATTATTTGGTAGTACTAAAGGATCAAAAAAATATAATTCTTTTGTTTTTAAATCTATAAAATAATGATCTTTGTTTCTATAGTTGTTAATTGGTATTTTAGATGTTTCTATATTTTTAATAATATTTTTCATTTTTGTATTTATTAAATTGAGTTCGATTTGTGTAAATTTATTTAATTGTATAGCATCTTTTACAGTAAGTTTATTTGTGAAATCATAGACTACAAATGATTTTTCTTTAGAACTAATATTATTTTTTGATTTGTAGGCTAAGTGTGAATCAATTGTTTTTATTCCTCTTTTTTTAAGTAAATTTATTACTAGTGTTTCACCAATAATTACTTCTTTTGGTAAACTATTATTTTGTTTTATAAAAAGAGTTGTTTTTATTGGTTTGTTGATAATTAATACTTGTGCTTTATTTCCTTTAGAAATAATATCATACTCATTTGCTGTTGCTCCTCTTCCTTTGATTTGATTAATTACATTAATTATTTCAAATCTTCCTTTTGGGTCTACATATCTATATTCATTTGAACGTGAAAACTTTGAGAAGTTTGTTAAGAGATCAGGTATTTCTTTTATAATGGATTTAATATATTTATTATATAAAATAGCTTTTGATTCTTTATTTCTAATTGAGTTTTCTTTAAATACAAAGTTTTGTTTACTTTTAGCAAGTTTGTTTTTTTTTATAACTTCAGTTTTAATTATTGATTTGTTTTTTTTAATCATTTTTTAATTTTCCTTTATTTGTATAATGATAATGCCATTTTTTCAATTATTTCATTTTCAATATTTTTTGTATTTTTAAGATTATAAAATTTAGTTATTTCTGTCATGTTTATTTTTGGATTTGTTTTATTTATTTTTAAATCTAAACTTTTAATTATTTGTTTTAAATCAATTTTATTTTTGGATAAAATGTTAACATAATAGTCATTGTTGTTATTAGTTAATAACAAGTCCTTAGAAATCCTTTTAATTTGGTTTGTAATAGACATAATCATAAGTGTTTCAGTTAGCATGCTTTTAGATATATTCAGATTGTCTACAAATCTACTTTTTGCAGTAAAAATAGCCCAATTTAATTGATTTTTATTATATATGTGCCTATTTTTAATAATTATTATGTTTATTTGGTGTTTGTACTCTTTTTCGAGTGTTTCAATTCTTTTTAAATAGTTTTCTATATTATTAATATCTATAAAGCAATATATATTTTCTAATTGATAGTTTTTATTATTAAGTTTAAATAAATCTGTCATGTTATATTAATATATAATTTAATTTAAAAAATATTCTATATTTATAAAGGAGTTGACTTCAATGGTTGAATGGAGAAAAAAATCAAAAAGAAAAGCAACAGGTGCAATTAATAATTCTGTTAATGCAAAAACTAAATCTCTTAGTGATAGAGGTGGCCTTTTTGTAAAAACAACTGTTGATACTGACGATAAAAGACATGTTGAAAAAACTAGAGGTGGAAACCAAAAAGTTAAAGTTACAAAAATTTCAAATGTTTTAGTTACTGATAAAGAAAAATCATTTAAAGGTAAAGTTTTAAACGTTGTTGAAAATAATGCAAATAAACATTTTGTTAGACAAAAAGTAATTACTAAAGGTTCAACTATTATTGTTGAAATTGATGGTAAAGAACATAATGCAAAAGTAACTTCAAGACCAGGACAATCTGGACAAATTACTGCTATATTAATAAAGTAGGTTTTATGTTAAAAAATTATTTTAAAAAAATAAAAAAAGATCTAAAAAATAAAACTAAAGTTAAGGATTCTTTTTATTTTTTAATTTATTTTTTAATTTCTTTTGTTTCTATTTATTTATTGTTTTCAAAAACAATTATATATTCTTTTGTAAATTATTTTTATGGTAGTTTTTCAAGTAAATTATTAAATATTGTTTTTAATATTTCATCTTCTTTTTATTATGATTTTATAGAAAAAGTAACTTTTTTGGTTTTACCTAGTTTAAATTATCCTGTGGCAATAATTTTTTTATGTACTGGTATTTTAGAGTTTTCATTAATATTTAGTTCTATTGTTGCAACTATTGGAGTTTCTGTAAGGCAAAAGACTAAATGGGTTTTATTAGCATCTTTAATTGTAATTGTTTTTAATCTTTTAAGAATTACTTTTACAATCTTTTTAATTGTATCCTTAAATTTACAAATTGCAAATTTTTTCCACGGATTTTTGTTTAAATTATTTTTAATAGTTATAGTGATAGGAACCTATTATTTATTTTTAAAAAATAGTTTTAAATAATTATTTATTTTCTAGGTCTTTTTCTTAAATGAAATTTACGCTTTGGTTTTTCAATTGTTTTTTTGTTTTTTAAAGTGATTTGATTTTCAATCTTTTTATTTTTATTTTTTATTTCCATTATTTCATCAAATATAATTTTCATAAATTTTGTATCACCTTTGTTTTTTCTTATTACATCTTTACAAAATTCAATATTTAAATTATTAAGTTCATTTTTTCTTTTTGCAATTGGTGAACTTGTGTGGTTCCATTTTTCAGATAAATTTTCATTTGTCATTTTTATCGTCTTTTAACATTTTTTTAACTTGATCTATTGTAGTGTATTCAAGTGGATTAATATTATCTATAATATATTTCATTTCCTTTAAGTCTTCTTGTCTTGCATATCTTTTTGAAAACATTTCAAGAGTGGATTCTATTCCTTTTATTCTAGAATCAAATTCTTCAACTTTTGCTAGTATTTTATCTAGTTTGTCATTTGATGCAAAAGAGCCTTCGCTATCGCTATTATTATTAGATGCAATTTTTTTATTTAAAATAAGTATGTTTCTTCCAAGAATTTTTTCATTATGAACTAAATATTTAAGTTTTTGTCTTAAAACCAGAATACTTGATTGTAAAGCCTTTATGTCTTGGTAAACATTTTGCCCTTCGTCTGCCATATTTTTCTTAACCTTTTTTTTTAATTATATTTATATATTATATGTAATTATATTTAAAGATGTTTGTTTTTTTTAAATATCTTTTTGTTTTCTTTTTCTTTTTAGTTTAACTTAATTTAATTAGTGTAATTGTGTTCAGTTATTAAATTAAAAACATTTATAAATGATTTGGAACATAATATATATACAAAAATGTGAGGTGAGTTTATGAATATGAAAATATTTAGTTTTTTAATAGTTATTATGTTTGTTGCTTTAGCATCAACTTTTGTTAGTGCAAACGATAGATTCGATATTACAGATATATCCTATTCATATGTGAGCTATAATCATCCGTATTATCCTAATGTACCTTACTACAATAGTTATAGTAATTACAATAATTATAATTCATATTATAATGGATATAACGCAGGTTATGTAAGCCCTTATAACGGTTATGTGACTTATCCAGCATATAATAATTATGCAACATCTTATTATCCTACATACAGTTACCCTAGATATTCTTACTATAATAATTCAATTAGTTATGTGAGCCCACAAACAAATGTAGTTTTTAGTTGGCAATAGGGTTTGGTTTATTTTTAATCTTGAGGTTTGATATTATATGAACTATAAATACTTTATATTATTTTTTGCAATAATAATTTTTTCGAGTACATTGTTTGCCTATTCGATTGGATTTGATTATGCTGATGTAAGATCTACATCCTATCCTGTATATATGCCTTATCAGTATGCTGGTGTCTATGATACAATTGATCTTAGATATTCATTATATGGTAATGGATTAACTGCACCTGTTAATGTCGTTGTTTCTCCAAAGGTATATGGTATAAATCTATCAGGTCAAAGAATTTTTGTTCATAATGTTCAAACTCAATCTTTTTTAATTCAACCCTATGGTAATTTTGTCTATTCTTATAATCCTATGTTCTATTTTGATCCTGCCTATCAATCATATGAAGTAGTTTTAGATCTTCAAGCATTAGATGGATCTTATCAAACAGCTACAAGTTCTTATATTTATTTAAATGGAACTACTGGTGGTAATCAAACTCCTCCAGATCCAACTTTTGAAAATCCAACTTGTGATGATTTTTATATATCTGGTTTTTCTGATATTTATTTAGATGAAGATTCAAGAGATTTTTATAATCTTTATATAATTAATTCAATTGATGATTCATTAGCAATTACTTCAATAACCACAACTCCTATTGATCCTGAAAATTTAGAAATTGAAAATATTACTTATCCATATAATATTTCTTCATACCAAACAAGGAGTGCACAAATTGATTTATTTACAGATACTGTTTCTTCAAATTATTCAGATAGTTTTGATATTAATGTTAAAGGGAAGTATGGTGATTTAACTTGTGAAAAAAGTTATTCTGTAAATTATAGAATTAATGATGAGGATTTGCCAAATAATTCTGATTGTGATGATATAAGAATTTCTAATACTTATTTCACATTAAATTCAAACGAAAGTAAAAATGTATCTGTAAATATTGAAAATGAATCCTTAGATTATTATTTTGATATTGATAGTATTAAATTAAACGAACCTACAAACTCAATTGTAGATGCTTCATTAAGAAATAATATTTATTCTATTAATGAAGATTCATCTAAATCTTTAAACTTAAATTTAAATGCAGATGAAACAACTGTTTATAAAACTGAAGATATTGAACTTAAAATTGATGGTTATTTAAAAAGAACAAATAGAGAAGACAGAAGATGTAGAATAAATGAAACTATTTCCGTTAGAGTGTCTCCAAATTCAAGTACCACATCAAACGAATGTAAAGATATTAGTATTTTTTCAAGAAACGTGTCTATTGAAGAAAATACTTTAAAAAATTATTCAAAGACAGATGGTTTTTATTTATATAATAATTCTAATAAAAAGTTTATAGTGACTGGTGTTGATTATATTGATAACTCTGGTTATTTGGATGTTTATTCAAAAGCAGTTGATAATTATATTTTTCCTAAATCATCTGGAAATATTAGTTTTGATTTAAAATCAAAAATAGTTTCTTCAAATATTGATGCTAAAACAAATATAGTTCTAAAAGGTTATTTTGAAAATGGTGATACTTGTAGTTTTTTAGATATTAAATCAGAATTTAATGTTGGGATTGTAAAGAACGCTGTTTGTTCAAATGTTGGTTTTTTAGATTCTTATTTTAAAGATGGAGTAAATTACTTTACAGTGTATAATAATACTCAAAATGATTTTTCAGTAAATGATGTAATTTCTCAACAAAGAAATAATACAACTGTTAATGTAATTGATAAATCTTTTGTTATTTTAAATAATTCTCAAAAAACAATTGAGGTAGGTACTTTAAATGAAGGTTCATTTGAACTTCTTTTGAAAGGAAAATTTACTAGTGGTGCTTCTTGTGATTATAAGGAAACAACATCTGGTTATTTTACATCTGATAATTATTCTTTTTCAGGATCTGACCCTAGTTGTAATTTTACATTTAATTATCCTACAATTAAATATGTTTCATTGGATGGTGATTTTGTAGATATTTCTTTTAAAAATTTAACAAACAAACAAGGAGTTTTAAAGATAACTTCCACAGGTACAGTAATTGAAAATCCTTTTATTTATCTTGCACCCTATGAAAACATTTCTCAAAAATTAATTCTTACAAATATAAGTAATCCTAAAAATATTATTTATGAAGTAGAAGTATATGGTTGTGCTAAAAAATCATTTGTAACAACTCTTTATCCTTTTATTTCTGTTGACGATCAAAAAATTTATTTTGTAACATATCCTACAAGTTTAACTTCTGTAAATAAAAGACTCATTAGTTCTTTTGTTTTGAAAAATACTTCTGAAAATGAAAGTATTGTTGAAATTAAATTTTCTGGATTTCCAAATAATTTTGTGTTTGTAGCAAATGATTTTATGTTGAATGAAAATTTATTTACAGTTAATGATAATAAAATAAATATTGTACTTAATCCTTCATCAACCAAAAATATTTATTTTGGAGTTATTGTTCCTGATGATGCTTCAAATATATCTTACAATGGATATATTGATGTTTATAATAAAGGTAAAATTGTGTTTAATCAACCATTTACAATTAACAGAATTATTTTAAAAGATGAAATTGTTGTTACTAGTAGTTTTGAAAAAATAAATAATAGTAAAAATTCTGTTCTTTTAAATTTTATGCTTGAAAATAATTCTTCAAATATTAAACATTTATTAATATATTTTGAAGATGAAAATTTATTTACAATTGAAGGAGTTAAATCTATAACTTTAGACCCATCTTCTAAGGTATCTCAAAGTTATAAGGTAATTTATGATAATGAACCTTTAATTAAATATAGTGTAATTAATGCGGATACAAATGCTGTTTTAAAGCAAGGTGAGCTTAATTTAAAAGAAGTTAAAGATAACCCTGGATTTTTAACTGGATTTTTGTCTTTAGCTGGAATTAATTGGGTTTGGGACATAATAATAGTTATTATTATAATATGTATTATCTATATTATTTATAATAGTTATAAAATAAAAAAAAGAAAAAAACAAAAAGCTAAATTAAATTTAAAGAAAGACATTTTATCAAAAGATGTTGATTTAGAAAATAAAGAGGCGTTTGTTGAAGATAAACTACCTGAATCTAACTTAGTTTCAGAAAATAAAGATGTTTTACCTTTAAAAGAAGTTACTTTTGCAGATGTTGATGCTCTTAATAAAAAGTAATTTTATGAGAAAATAAACAAACTCTTTATAAATGTTTTTGTTCAAAAAGATAATATATAAGCAATTATTTTACAAGCTTTGTACACTGTGTGTTAACAGAGTACGAATATTAACCATTTTTTAAAAAATTTGGTTAACATATAAATGCAAAGCTTTTATATGTTTTTTAACGACGAGAAAGAAATTTAAGTTGTTGTAATGGTGTTTGCCAAGAAAAAATATTAATGTGTAATCAATATGCCAAAAAAATATAAACCAAGAGCAGGATCTATGGCTTTTTACCCTAGAGTAAAAGCTAAATCTATTATTCCTAAATTCAATTCTTATAATGATTTTGAAAAAGACGAATCAGTTTGTAAGCCTGTGTCCTATTATGGACTTAAGGTTGGTATGATGCAAGTAACTGCAAAAAATGCTCATAAGAATACATCTTCCTATGGACATGAAATTGTAGTACCTGTAACAGTTATTGAAACACCTGATCTTAAGGTTTCAGGAGCAAGATTCTATAAAAAGAAAAAGCCGATAACTGGTAAAGATGCTGTTTCAGAATTTTTAATTTTTAATGCTTTAATTTCAAAAAAAATAAAAGGTAAAAAATCAACTAAGAAAAAAGAAGTTGACGATTTTTTAAAAAATAAAGAACACGCTGATGATCTTGTTTTATTATGCTATTTAGATACAAAGGCAACTACAATTGGACAAAAAAAACCAATATTAGTTGAGATACCATTATCAGGTAAGTTTGATGATAAAATAACTTATTTTAAAGATAAATTAAACAAAACAATACCTATATCAGAAGTATTTGATATAGATACTAATTTAGATGTTAAATCAATAACAAAAGGGCATGGATTTACAGGTCCTGTAAAGAGATTTGGTATAAAAATACAAAGACCAAAAGCTCAACAAATACAAAGACACGTTGGATCTATTGGTCCATGGCATCCTGCAACTGTTATGCATACAGTTCCTAGAGCAGGTCAATATGGTTTCCACAATAGAACTTCTTATATTAAAAAATTATTAGTAATAAATAGTGATGTAACTAAAGTAAATCCTAAAGCTGGATTTAAAAATTACGGTGTTGTTAGAAATACTTATGTGTTACTTGCAGGTAATGTTCCTGGAGTATCCAAAAGAGTTGTAGCACTTAGAAAATCAATAAGAAACCCAAGAAGCAAATTAACATTAACTGATATAAATATAATTAATAAGTAAGATTGTTATGAAAACAAACGTTTATAATCTTTTAGGAAAATCTGTAAAGGAAATAGAAGTACCTGAATACTTTAAGCAAAGCTATAGACCTGATCTAATTAAAAAAGCAGTAATCTCTAGTCAGAGTAATGAGTATCAAGCAAAAGCGCCTTCTTTATTTTCAAACAGACTTAATACTGCAGAATACAGAGGTGTTAGAAAAAAGAATACTATGGATAATTCTATTAATACAGGTAAAGCAAGATTACCAAGAATGAAAAATAGAAGAATCTTAATGGCTGGTAGAGTTGCTGGTGTTTCACATGCTGTTGGTGGACCAAAAGCACATCCTCCAAAAATTGCAAAAATTTTAATTAAAAAAATTAATACTAAAGAAAGAACAAAAGCTATTTTAAGTGCAATATCTACAACTGCAAATTCAGGTCTTGTTTTTACAAGAGGTCATCTTCTTCCTGAAGTAATTTCACTTCCAATTGTTATTGATAATTCTCTTGAAGGAATTGAAAAAACTAAAGATGTTTTAGATTTATTAAATAACTTAGGTCTTTCAGATAATGTTGAAAAAGCTAAAGATAATAAATCATACAGAGCAGGAAAAGGAAAGATGAGAGGAAGAAGATACAAAAAAAGAAAAAGTATCTTATTTGTTTTAGGAGATCCTAAAAATTATAAATCTTTTCAAAACTTAGAAGGTGTAGATGTTGTTTACGCTGAAACTCTTTCAATTAAAGAACTTGCACCTGGAACACACGCAGGAAGACTTACTGTTTTTTCAGAAAATGCTATCCTAAAATTACAGGAGAGATTTTCAAAGGTGATGTAAGATGAAGAAAATTACAAAAATATTAGCATATTATGATGTTGTTGAATATCCTGTAATAACAGAAAAAGCAGTTGATTTAATATCAACACATAACAGATTAACATTTATTGTAAATAAAAAAGCAACAAAACCTCAAATTAAGGAAGCTGTTGAAAAATTATATAATATTAAAGTAAAAACAGTAAATACTTTACTTGATAGAAAAAATAGAAAAAAAGCATTTGTAACTTTAAACAAAGCAAGTAATGCTCAAGATGTTGCAAATAAATTAGGTATTTTATAATTATTATAAAGGTTATTATTTATGGGTAAAAGACTTAGACTTCAAAGAAGGGGTAAAGGAACTCCAAAGTACACAGCAACTAATCATGCTAAAGTTGAAATGAGATATAATTATTTTGATAATACTCAAACTTTAAAAGGACAGGTTGTATTATTATTTTCAGATCCAATAAGAACTGCACCTGTTGCTGAAATCTTATTTGAAAATGGATCTAAAGATAACATAGTAGCTGCTGAAGGTGTGAAAACTGGAGATAGAGTTGTTTTTGGTAAAGATGCTAATATAAAAGCAGGAAATGTTTTATTTTTAAATGATATTGCTCCTGGAACACAAATATTTAATATTGAAAAAAATTTTGGTGATGGAGGTCAATTTGTTAGAGCCTCAGGTTTGTCTGCAACTTTAATGAGTAAAAAAGAAGATGCAGCTATCGTTAAATTACCATCAGGTCAAATTAAAAATTTTCCATTAACTGTTAGAGCAACCATAGGTGTTGTTGCAGGTTCTGGAAGAACTAAAAAACCATTTGTTACTGCTGGAAATAAATTCCATGCAATGAAAGCAAAAAGCAAACCTTATCCTAGAGTTAGAGGTGTTGCGATGAATGCTGTTGATCACCCATTTGGTGGACTTCAACATCACGTAGGTCACTCAAAGTCTACATCTAGACATGCTCCATCAGGAAGAAAGGTTGGTGCAATAGCTTCTAAGAGAACTGGTAGGAAGAAAAAGTAAGGGTTGATTTTAAATGGATGAATATTACGGTTTTAGATATAGAGGCAAGACTATAGAAGAATTAAAAGCAATGTCTTTGAGGGATTTTGCAAAAATAATTCCTTCTAGAGCTAGAAGAAATATCATTAGAAATGAAAGTGATTCTTTCTATCAAAAGTTTGAAAAAAATATTGATGTTGATAAACCAATTAGAACTCATAGAAGAGATTTAATTATTACACCTAAAATGGTTGGAAAGACTATTGGGGTTTATACAGGAAAAGAATTTGCGCCTGTAGTTATTAGTGATGAAATGCTTAGTCATTATTTAGGAGAATATTCTCTTACAAGAAAAAGATTAAGACACGGAAAGGCAGGAATTGGTGCTACAAAATCAAGTACTGCAATTAGTGAAAGAAAGTAAGGTTGAATATTTATGGCAGATAAAAAATATAATTTTCAAAAAAAAGTTGATGAGAAAAAGATTGCAAAATCTTGTAAGAATAATGCACCTATTTCAACAAAATATTCTGTTGAATTTTCAAATTACTTTAAAAATAAGCCATTAGTTAAGGCAATTAAAATCTGTGAGGGTGTTATGGATAAAACAGAATACCTTCCACTTGTTAAATATAATAAAAAAGTAGGACACAGAAAAGGAGACGCGCAAAGAGGAGTTCCTTCTGGAAGATGGCCTATTAAAGCAGCAAAAACAATTAAAGCTCTTTTACTTGATGTTCAAGCCAATGCTGAAAATTTAAATTTAGATTTAGAAAAATTAAAAATAATCCATATGTTTGCAGTTAAGGGTGTTACAAGAAGAAAAACACAACCTCTTGGTAGAACTGGCGGAAAACAAAGAGAATCAAAATCCACAAACATTGAAGTAATTGTTCTAGAGGAATAATACATGAAAGAAAATTATTTTATTAAAGATAAGCTAAAGAAAATAGCAATTTCAAATTTTTTGAAAAAAAAACTTGCAAGTGCAGGATTTATTGATGTAGAGGTAGTAAAATCTGTATTTAACACAAGAATTATTATTTATACTTTAAAACCTGGTTTTGTAATCGGGAAAAAAGGTTCAAATATTAGAGCTTTAACTGATGAACTTGAAAAGAAATTTAATTATTCAAAAGTTCATATTGAAATTGGAGAAATTCCAAATAAAAGTTTAGATCCTAAAGTTATTATGGAAAACATATTTTCAAACATCTCAAGAGGTGTTGCATGGAAAAGTGTTGTTTATGGTGCTTTAAGACAAATTAAAGAATCTGGTGCTATTGGTGCTGAAATAATTGCAAAAGGTAACACTTCTGGAAAAGGTCAAAGAAAAAGAAAATCAAGATTCTTTTTTGGTTATATGAAAAAAGCTGGTGATCAAAAATCACTTGTTGCTATTGAAAAAAGAACTACCTTTCCAAGTCTTGGAACTATTGGAATTACATTAAGAATTGTAAAACCTGATGTTATATTTTCAGATAAAATTGATGTTTTAGAACTTTCAAGAATTCATAAATTAAAAATTCAAGAAGAAGAACTTGAAGAAAGACAAGCAGAAGTTGAAAAAGATGCTGATGAAAAAGTAGCTAAAAAAGATATTGTTGAAAAAGCAGCTAAAAAAGATACTGATGAAAAAGCAGCTAAAAAAGATACTGTTGAAAAAGTAGCTAAAAAAGATACTGATGAAAAAGTAGCTAAAAAAGATATTGTTGAAAAAATAGCTAAAAAAGATACTGTTGAAAAAATAGCTAAAAAAGATACTGTTGAAAAAGCAGCTAAAAAAGATACTGTTGAAAAAATAGCTAAAAAAAATGTTGAAGATAAACAAATTAAAGATACTGAAAATAAAACTATTGAATCTACAGAAAAAGAAAAAATTATAACAACTAAAAAAGAAAAAACAGAAATTGTAGATAAAAAAGATGTAGTTGACAGTAATAACAAATGATGTGATTTTTTATGGTTAAGAAAAAAAGTATAACTATTAGCAATGTTTCTGAAATTGATGATAAGGTTATTAAGTTAAAACTTGAACTTGCAAATTTTAAAGGAATTTTAGCATCAAAAACAAAATCTAACAATACATCTAAGAAAAAAGAACTTAAAAAAGAGATTGCTAGATATTTAACTAAAAAAAATGATTTTTTAAAAAACGATATTAAAAAAAAATTGGAGAGTAATGTTTAATTATGAAGGATATTAGTTCTGTAAGTCATCTTTCAAAAGATATTTTTGATTTAAACGAAATTTCAAAAGAATCGCAACAAATAAAAGTGGTTCTTGTAAGAAAAAAATTTCGAAAATTTGCAATGAAAATATCTGGATTTGCAGCAATTTTAGAAGCAAAGGAAGTTGGAAAATATTTAAAAAAAAAACTTGCTTGTGGTGGAACAGTTAAAGATAAAATAATTGAGATTCAAGGAAATCAGGTTGCTAAAGTAAAAAAATTATTAATTGAAAAAGGTTATCAAGAGGAATTAATTGATGCTTAATTTGAAAGATATCGATAAAATTGGAACCAAAATTTTTATTGAAAATGCATCTGACAAAACCAAATCCAATTTAACAGGACTTGTGGTATTCGAAACAAAAAACATTATTGTTTTAAAATCTGATAAAAATAAAATTATTAAAATTAAAAAAAATGAAATTTTAAAAACTAAAGAAGTTTTGTGATTTATTATGCCTGAAAAAAAATTAAGTATTAGAGGAAAATTAATAGAAGGAAAAGTAGTTAAGATGAAAGCTAAAAAAACAGCTCAAATCGAAATAAAAACTACTAAGTATATTCCAAAGTATGAGAGATATCTTGTAAATAGAAGTAGATATTCTGTACATGTTCCAGAAGACATCACAATCGCTGTTGGTGATAATGTTTTATGCGGTGAAACAAGAAAAATTAGTAAAACAAAATCTTTTGTAGTAATGAAAAAAATAAATCCTTCAAAAGATGGTGATTCGAAATGAAACAAATTAGTGCAAATCCAGTAAAAGGTCTTGTTGTTGGTTCTAGATGTAATTGTGCTGACAATAGTGGTGCAAAGATAGTTGAAATAATCTCTGTGTATAAAATTAAAACTAGAAAAAGACAAATTCCTTCAGCAGGAATTGCTTCATTAGTAAATGTAGTTGTAAAAAAAGGAACTCCAAGTACTAAAAAGAAAATGGAAAAAGCAGTTGTTGTTAGAGTTAGAAAAGAATATAGACGAAAAAATGGTTTAAGAATTTGTTTTGAAGACAATGCAGTTGTTTTAACTGATATTAAAGGATTTCCTAAATCTTCAGAAGTAAAAGGTTGTGTTGCAAAAGAAGTTGGTGAAAGATTTCCAAAAATTGCAGGTCTTGCATCAAGTGTAATTTAAAATTTATCAAAAAAATATTAAAAGTATGATTGTAAATGAATAAACAAGTTACTAAAAATCCAGGAAAGCAAAGATTAAAGCTTTATAAAGCTCCAATGCATGTGAAAAGAAAATCACTTGTGTGTCCTTTAAATAAAGCTCTTCAAAAACAATACGGTGTTAAAAATATTGCAGTAAGAAAAGGTGATATTATTAAAGTAATTGTTGGAGATGATAAAGGAAAAATTGGAAAAATAGAAAAAGTAGATTATTCTTCATCTAAGGTTTTTGTAAAAGATGTTAAATATAAAAATGTTAGAGGACAAGAAAAGTTAACTCCTCTTGTTACTTCAAATTTATTACTTACTGAATTAATTATGACAGATTCAAAAAGAATTATTAAAAAAAAAACACCAAAAAAGGTGAAATAAATGGCTAATAAAGGCGAAACTAAATGTTTAAAAGTAAATAATGCAACTTCAATTAGTGGAGTTACAAAAACAAAAAGATTTGTGTTTAATCCAAAATCAGGTAAACACTCAAAAACTACTTCAATATCTATTGGGTATGTTTTAAAACATCTTTTAAATATTTGTGATAACACAAAAGAAGTTAAATATATTATCAATAATAGAGATATCTTAGTTGATAAAAAGATTGTTAAAAAATATAATTTACCTGTGGGTTTATTCGATGTTATCGAAATTCCTAAAATGGAAAAATATTATATTCTTATTTATGCAACAAACGGTGCATATGTTTTAGAAGAAATTAATAAACAAGAATCAAATTATAAAGTTTGTAAAATCACTTCAAAAGTAATTACAAAGAAAGGTCAAATACAACTTTCTACAAATGATGGAAGAGTATTAATTACAGCTAATCAAGCATATAAAACAGGTGCTTCAATAAAATTAGATCTTTTTGAAAATACAATTAAAGAATATTTTCCACTTGAAAAAGGAAGAGATGTTTTTGTATTTGCAGGAAAACACACTGGTCAAAAAGGAAAAGTTGAAGATATTAAAGCAGGTACTATGAAAAAACCAACTTTAATTCAATTAAAATCAAGTGGTATTGATTTTGAAACTGTTGAAAAAAATATAATAGTTATTAATTAAATGTGATATTTATGTCAAGTGAAAAAAACATAAAAGAAAATGTAATGAGAGATGTTTTTGTTGAAAAAGTAGTTGTTAATATAGGTGTAGGTGAAGGTGGACCTGAACTTGAAAAAGCAGTTAAGATTATTAAACTTTTAACAAATAAACATGCTGTTAAAACTATGTGTAAGGTAAAATTACCCACATGGGGAATTAGACCAGGAATACCTATTGGTTGTAAAACTACTTTAAGAGATCAAGATGCACTTGATTTTTTAAAATTAACTTTGAAAGCTAAAAGAAACATACTTAAAAAAAAATCTTTTTCAAAAGAAGGTAATTTTTCTTACGGAATACATGAATACTTAGATGTTCCAACAATTAAATATGATCCTGATCTTGGGATAAAGGGTTTTGATGTTTGTGTTAATCTTAAAAGAAAAGGTTATAGAGTAAAACAAAGAAAACACGATATATCTAAAGTTGGAAAAAATCAAAAAGTTTCAAAAGAAGATGCAATTCAATTTGTACAAGAAAAGTTAAAGGTAGTGGTTGAATGACTACAAATGATAGTAATCCAAAAAAAGTTTTACCAAAATTAAGTAAAACTAGTAAAGAATATAAAAGATCAAAAGCATGTAGAATGTGCGGAACTTATAGAGGAGTAATTTCAAAATATAATTTATACATCTGTAGAAGATGTTTTAATGATTTTGCTGACGATTTAGGTTTTAAAAAATATGATTAAAAAAAAATTTAGTGCACTTAGGTGAAATCAATGAGTTTAAACGATCCAATTGCAAATGCTTTAAATAATATAAATAATGCAGAAAATGTAGCTAAGAAAATATGTACCCTTAGTCATTCAAAGCTGATTACAAATATATTGACAGTTTTGAAAGAAGAAGGATATATTAGCAACTATAAAATAGTTGACAAAAGTTTACATAAGAAGCTTATTGTATATTTAGATGGAAGAATAAATAAATGTAAAGCTATAAAACCAAGATTTGCTGTAAAGCATGATGAGTTTGAAAAGTTTGAGAAATCTTTCTTAATTTCAAGAGATGTAGGTGTCTTAATTGTAAGTACTACAAGCGGACTTATGACTCATAAACTTGCTAAACAAAAAGGCCTTGGTGGAAGACTTCTTGCATATATATATTAAGAGAGTATAAAAAGTGATTTTTGTGACAAAGAAAATTAAAAACGAAATTAAAGAAAATATTATTGAAGTTCCTAAGGATATAACTTTTAAGATTGATGATCATAAAGTTATTTTTGAAAAAGGAGATTTAAAACAAGAAGTTCTTTATAATCATGTATATGTTTCTGTAGTACAAAAAGAAAATTCAATTGTTATTAGACCTAATAACAAAAAGAAAACTTATTTAGCAGTTTCAAACACACTTAGAAAAATAATGAATAATACTATTGAAGGATTTACAAAAGAATTTGTTTGTAAAATGCAAGTTGTATATTCTCACTTTCCAATTACTACAAAGGTTAATAAAGATAAATTTATTATTACAAACTTTTATGGTGAAAAGAAACCAAGAGTTGTAAATATTGCTTCAAATGTAAAAATTGAAATTAATGGTAAGGATATTACACTTTCTGGAAGAGATAAACAAGCTGTTGGTCAAACTGCTGGAAATATTGAATCAAAAACTAAACTTAAAGATAAAGATTATAGAGTTTTTGATGATGGAATTTATATTGTAGAAAAATCAAAATAATTTTAAATGACTGATGATTATGAGTAACGACACACCAAATTTTAGAGCCCATTATGGGTTAACTACTAGAAGAAAGAAAAAAAGAAGAGATGTTCAATCTTGGAGATTTCCTAATGGTATTGATAGATCACTTTCTGAAAAAAGAGGTCCAATGCCAAAAATTGGTTATGGTCATAAGAAAGAAGATAAATTTAAACATCCTAGTAATTTTAAAGAAATTTTAGTTACTTCAAAAACCGATCTTCTAAACATAATGGAAACAGATATAGCTATAAGATTTAGTAAAACACTTGGTTTAAAGAAAAAAATTGAGCTTACAGAAATCGCAAAGGAAAAAAATTTAAAAGTTTTAAATTAAATGTGATATTTTATGAAATTAGATAAACTTAAGGCAATGGCTGGTAAAATTCTTAAAAAAAGTAAGCATAAACTTATTTTAGATTTAGATAAACTTGAGTCAAATAAAAAAATGATTTCTGATGCTATTACTAAAGATGATGCTAGACAAATAATAGTAGATGGTGTTGTTAAAAAGAAAACTAATACAGGCCATTCAAGAGGAAATGCAAGAATCTTACTTGCAAAGAAAAAATTAAAAAGAAAAAGAGGACCTGGTAAAAGAAAAGGTACTAAGAAAGCAAGAGCAACAAAAAGTGATCATAATTTAAAAGTTAGAGCTTTAAGAAAAAAACTTAGAGAACTTAAAAAAGAAAATAAACTTAATGAAAAAAATTATAATAATTTATATCTTAAAATAAAAGGTAATTATTTTAAAGGAAAAAAACATCTTGAAGAATATATTAATGGTGAAAATAAATGAAAATCGGCCCTACCTATAATGTTCCTTTTAGAAGAAAAAGAGAACAAAAAACAGATTATAATAAAAGACTTAAATTTTTAAGATCTTATGAAAAAAGATTTATTGTACGTTTATCAAATACTTTAGTTAGAGCACAAGTTGTGGATTATAAACTTGATGGTGATTTATCATTATTGTTTATAACTTCAAAAGAACTTAAAAAATATGGTTGGATTCATGCTTTAAAAAGTACTCCTGCAATATATTTGACTGGTCTTTTAGCTGGAGTTTTAGCAAAAGAAAAAGGGATTAAAAAAGTAATTTTTGATACAGGAGTTAAAAATTTTAAATCAACTTCAAGAATTTTTGCTGCATTAAAAGGAATTGTTGATACTGGTATTGAGTGTCCACATGATTCTAAGGCTTTCCCTCTTCAAGATAGAATTGAAGGAAAACATATAGAAGCTCATACAAAAAATAATTTAAATAAAAACTTCTTAGAAGTTAAACAAAAAATATTAGCTAAAAAATGATATTTAAACTATGTGATGTTTTATGCCAAGAGAAATTAAAAAAACTGTAGGAAATAAAAAAGAAAAAAGAGGTTCTAGAAGAGCTAGAACTCCAAGAGAACCTGTTTTTGATAAAGAACTTTGGATACCTAAAACAATTTTAGGAAAAAAAGTTAAAGCTGGAGAAATAACTACTCTTGAAGATGCAATTAAATATGGGAATATAATGGAATCATCAATTGTTGATTTTTTACTTCCTGATTTAAAACATAGAATTGTAGATATTAAAAAAACAACTAGAGTTACAAGGGCTGGAAGACATTTTTCTTTTAGAGTAACTGCAATTGTTGGAGATAGTAATGGACATATTGGTATTGCATTAGCAAAAAATATTGAAAGATTTAATGCTCAAGAAAAAGCAATTCAAAAAGCAAAACTAAATATGGTTTGTGTAAAAAGAGGTTCAGGTAGTTGGGAAAGTAATACTTATGATGATAATTCAGTACCTTACAGAATTGTAGGAAAATGTTCTTCTTTAAGAGTTGAATTGTTACCTGCTCCAAAAGGTATTGGTTTAGCAGTAAGTGATTCAATTAAACCAGTTTTAGAACTTGCTGGAATTACAAACGTATGGTCAAAAACAAGAGGTGCTACTGATACAAAATTAAATTTCGTAAAAGCTACAATAGATGCACTTCATAATTTAAGTAAACTTAAAACTTTATCTGAAAAAAAAGAATAAATTTATAAAGATGTGAAAAATATGTTAATCGTAATATTAAGAATTAGAGGACCTGTTAAAATAAAGAAGGATATTGAAAAATCAATGTCATTATTAAGACTTACAAGAGCTAATCATTGTGTATTATATACAGATTCAGCTTATCTTAAAGGTTCCCTTAAAAAAATGAAAGATTATGTTACTTGGGGTGAAATTTCAGAAGAAATTTTAAGTAAACTTTTATTAAAAAGAGGATATGTTTATTCTGTTGAAAATAAACTTTTAGGTTTTTCAGAAGTTTTTGAGAAAGATTCAAAAAAAGTAATTTTAGATATTTTTAATGAGAAAAAAACAATTAAAGAATTAAAAGTTAAACCAGTATTTAGACTTAAACCACCATCAAAAGGATATGATCGTAAAGGTATTAAAAAAACTTTTGTTGAAGGTGGAGTATTAGGTTATAGAAAAGAAAAAATTAATAATTTATTAAAAAGAATGATTTAAATTTTAAGAAAAAGTGATAGTGTATGCCAAAATCAAAAGTTGATAGACTTAGAGGAAAAAGAACTCATGGAAAAGGGAATACAAAGAACAACAGAGGTGCTGGTAGTAAAGGCGGTGTTGGAAGAGCTGGTTCTTTTAAACATAAGTTCACAAAATACCAAGTAGTAATTGGTAAAAGAAAATTAATTTCACCAAGACTTGGACCTAAAGATAAACCTAAAACAATAACTTTACATGATTTGAATAGTTATCTTTTAAATAAAGATATTATTGATCTTAAAGAAATTGGATTTCAAAAAATATTAGGTACTGGAAATTTAAATAAAAAAGTTACTATTAAAAATGCACTTGTAACAAAAGTTGCAAGAGAAAAAATTGAGAAGCTTGGAGGCGTGATTGAATGAATTTTTATTCAATAGCTCAAACTATACTTCCAGGGGTTAAAGATCCTAAAAAATCTTTAACAATTAAAGATAAGTTAATCTGGACAGGTATAGTTCTTGTTGTATTTTTTATTTTAGGTATAATAATGCTTATTGGTATTAATCAATCTCAATTACCACGACTTGAATATTTACAAATGATACTTGCAAGTCAAATTGGTTCTTTAATAACTTTAGGAATTGGTCCTATTGTTCTTGCATCAATTATTTTACAATTACTTGCAGGAGTAAAAATTATAAATCTTGATTTTTCAAATCCTGATGATAGAGCAAAGTTTGCAGTTTTACAGAAGGTTTCTGCGGTTGTGCTTTCAATTATTGAAGCATTTGTTGCAGTAAAAGTTGGTTTTTTAATGCCTATGCCTGGAATGGGTTTGTGGGTTGTGTTACAAGTAGTTATTGGTTCAATAATTATTTTATATTTAGATGATGTTGTTACGAAATATGGTATTGGTTCCGGAATTGGACTTTTTATTGCTGCAGGTGTTTCACAAGCAATAATTTGGAGAATTTTTAGTCCTCCAGTAGCAGGATCAACTGGTGGTCTTATTTTTATGGCTGTTGATTTAATAAGTACGGGTGCGATGATTCAATTATTAACCTTTGTACTAATTCCATTATTGATGACGATTTTAGTATTTTTAGTTGTTGTTTATGCAGAAGGAATGCATGTAAATATTCCATTAACGGTCGGCAGAAGTGGAATGGGGGCAAAGTATCCTGTAAAACTTTTATATGTTTCGGTTATGCCAGTTATTTTTGCATCAACTTTATTTGCAAATGTAAATCTTTTGGTGAATATTGCAAAGAATACAAGATTTGAAAATATAATGTTTAAAATTGGAGTGTTATTAACTCCTCAATATAAGCTTTTAGAAAACGCAATTTTAGGTGGAGCTACAAGTGCCATGTGGATTAATGCTTTAATATACATGGTATTGTTTGTAGTAACCTGTGTTATATTTGGTAAATTTTGGGTTATGGTTGGTGGCCAAGATTCAAGTTCAGTTGCTCGTCAACTTCAAAATTCAGGTATGTCAATACCAGGTTTTAGAAGAGATGAAAGAGTTTTAGCAACTGTGCTTAATAGATATATACCAACAATTACAATACTTGGTTCAATATTTGTTGGACTATTAGCGTTTGTATCTGATCTTACTGGAGCTATTGGTTCTGGAACAGGAATTTTATTAACTGTTGGTGTAATATATAAATTATATGAAGTATTAGCAAAAGATCAAGTATTTCAAAATAGTGCAATTTTAAAACAAGTTACAGGTAAAAAATAAAAAAGGAAATTTATGCATGTTTGAAGCCCCATTAATTAGTTTTTGGATAGATATAATAATTATATCGTTATTTTTTGCAGTTTCAAGTAAATTAATTCAACATTTCACAAGTAATCCTAAGGATTATTTTTATATAAAATTAAAAACAAAATTAATTAATAAACAAATGAAAGAACTTGCAAATGAACAAGATATGCCTGCAGTTAAAAAAAAACAAAAAGAAGCATTTAGTCTTGTAGGAAAACAATTTAAACTTCAACAAAAATCAATGCTTGTAATGCTTGTAGTTGCATTTCCATTATTGTGGTTTGTAAATAAATTTTATAATGTACCATTTGATTTTATTTTATTTTCAGTAAAATCAGGATTTTGGGCTTATGTTATTATAGGTGTTTTATTATCTTTGATAATTAATAATTTATATGATAAAAAATTAGTTAAAAAATATTATCCTGAGGGAGAATTAAAAGAATAATTAAATATATAAGGTGAATAATTTATGCCAAATAATAATGAAAAATTTAAAAAACACAAATCAGTAAAAACTCCTGGTGGAAATGTTAGAAGAGTTGTTTTAAAGAAAACTCCTGGAAAACATATTTGTGCAATTTCAAAAAAACCACTTCAAGGTATGCCTCACAACAAAAGACCTTTTGAAGTTTTAAGACTTACAAAAACACAAAGAAAACCAGAGAACCTTTTAGCATCAATGATTTCTCCAGATATTAGAAAAGATATATATCTTCAAGCAGTAATGCTTAAGTATAATTTAATTACTCTTGATGATGCTGATTTAAGATATATTAAATATATAGATATGATTAAAAATAAGATTGAATAGTAATATATACGTGTGAGTGATTTATATGGGTATTTTAAAAGTTGGAACTGAATGTATAATAATTCAGGGAAGAAATTTTGGTAAAAAAATAAAAATAGAAAAAATTTTAAATAATAGTGTTTACTATAAAGCAAAAGATAAAGAGGTAAGACTTAGTATTTTTCACGTCTTTCCAATTTAAAAATTATAAAATGAGTGTTAATTATGGCTAGAGCAAAAAAGAAAGATAGTAGTGGCGGAAAAGGTAAAGGTGGTAAAAATAATAAAAAACCATCCAAATTTACAAAAGGTAAGAAAGATAACTTTGTGTCAAAAGTTGCTAAACCTGAGAGAATTGCAAATCAATCTACAAGAAAAGCACCTTCTCATTTAGATTTATCTAAAGAAACTAAAGATTTTAAACACGTTGTAAGAATAAGTGGAAGAGATGTTCCTGGGTTTATGTCTTTAAAAGACGGGCTTGCTTTTGTTTATGGTCTTGGAATTAGACTTTCTAAAGTTATTGAAAACGTATTTAATAAAAAAACAAATAAAATTATTAAAAAAGTAGGATACTTAACTGATGATGATGTTGTAATTATTGAAAAAATTATAATTGATTTAGATAAAGAAGTTCCATCATGGTTATTAAATAGAGTTAGAACAATGAATGGGTCTACTAAGCATTTAATAATGGCTGATTTAAGACTTGAAAATAGAAAAGATCTTCAAATTTTAGGTAAAACAAAAAGTTATAGAGGATTAAGACTTCAGTGGGGTCTTACAGTTAGAGGACAAAAAACAAAATCATCTTTTAGAAAAGGTGGCGCTGTTGGAGTTAATAAGAAAAAATAAATTTTAAATTGTGATATTTTATGGGTGACCCAAAAAGACTTGATAGAAAATATGATGTTCCAAGAATTAAATGGAATAAACAAAAGATAAAAGTTGAAAGAGATATTTCTGACGATTATGGTTTAAGAAGAAAGAAAGAACTTTGGAAAGCTGATACGGAAGTAAGAAGCTATAGAAAGAGAGCAAGACTTTTACTTGCTGGAAGAGTTGATGATTATAGTACTAGAAAAGATGAACTTTTAAATAGACTTATACACATGGGTATTTTTACAAAAGAACATAAAATTGAAGATGTTTTAAAATTAAATTTGACTGATTATTTGGACAGAAGACTTCAAACATTAGTTTTTAAAAAAGGACTTGCATTAACACCAAATCAAGCAAGACAATTAATTACTCACGGGCATATTGCAATTAATGGCAAGGTTAGAAAAATACCAGGATCAATTGTTTATGAAGGAGAATCAATTTCTTACAATAAGACACAAATTAAAGATATGGTTGAAAAAATGACTGAAAAGAAAGGAAAACCAGTATCAAAAGATTCTAAAAAAACAATTATAAAAGAAGAGCCTGTAAAAGAAAATGTAGAGAGTGAAAAATAATGGCTACTATTGAAAAAATTGGAATTGTAAATATTTTTGCATCCAGAAATAATACTATAATGGTATTAACAGATGAAACTGGGGCTGAAGTTATTGCAAAAACTTCTGGTGGACAATTAACTAAATCTCAACATAAGGAAGGATCTCCTTATATTGCAATGAAAATGTCTCAAATTATTGCTGAAAAAGCAAAAGAAAGAGGCATTAAAGAAGTGCATGTTAAGATAAGAGCTCCAGGTGGAAATTTATATTATAACCCAGGACAGGGTGCTGAACCATCAATTAAATCATTAACTAGAAATGGTCTTAGAATATTAAGTATTTTAAATACAACACCTGTTCCTCACGATGGTTGTAGAAAGAAAAAAACTCATAGAAGAGATAAGTAAAATTTAAATAAAATAAATTTGTGATTATTTATGGTGAAAGTAAAATTTTTAGAAAGAGATAATAAAACTTATAAGTTTTTAGTTGAAAATACAGATAGTGTTGTTTTAAATACAATTAGAAGAACAATAAGTTATTATGTTCCTATCTATGCAATAGACGAAATTGAATTTATTGAAAATAACTCAGTTGTATTTGATGAAATGCTTTCAAATAGAATCGCACTTTCTCCAGTATTAAGTCCTCTTTTAAATACAGGTAAAAAAGTTACTTTTAATTTAGATGTTAAAGGTCCTAGTACAGTTTATACTAAAGAATTAGAATCAAATGATTCTCAAATAAAAATGGTTTATGATACAATTCCATTAGCAAAATTAAATGAAAATGAAGCTATTAGACTTTTAGCTTATGCAGTTTTAGGTCAAGGAAAAGATCATGTGAAATATATGCCAGCAATTGTGTCATATGCTCAACTTTGTGAACTTGAAAGTTCTAGAAGTTGTGAAAACTGTAAAGCAGTTTTTGAAAAGGTTTCAAAGAATGCTATAAAAGCAGAATCTTCAAAAAATATTGTTATAGCACCAGAAGATTATGATTTTGTAGTAGCTCAAATTGAATCTTGTGAAAAAAAGTGTTTAAAAATTAATCCAACTAATAATTATATATTAAATGTTGAACTTATTGGTCAAATTAAGTCCAAAGATTTATTTAAATTAACTGATAGATATATAAAAGAATATACGGGAATACTTAAAAAAAAATTAAAATGAATTTTTAAAAAGCAGGGGTTCCCGAGTGGTCAAAGGGGCAGGACTTAAGATCCTGTGCTTAGTGCTTCGCAGGTTCGAATCCTGTTCCCTGCATTTTAATATTTAAAGTTTTAGAGGGTGTCAAAATATGGCAGTTAAAAAAGATTTAATGAACATTGAAAAAAAACAAACTATAGATAGTTTATACAGTGCTTTTAAAGAAAAGAAAAAAGATATTTATAAGAAAGTTGCAGATGATTTATCTTCATCAAGAAGAAGAAATATTAAAATAAATCTTACTAAAATTGAATCTTTAAAAAATGTGTCTGATGGTTCTATTGTTATAGTGTCAGGTAAAATTTTAGGTGTTGGTACTTTAAATAAAAAAGTTACAGTTTATGCCTATAGTTTTTCAAAAAGTGCTAAAGAAAAATTAAAAACAAATGCAAAAAATTTATTAGATTTTGCAAAAGATAAAATAGATCTTAAAAAAGCAGTAATTATAAAATAATTTTAAATTATGGTGGATAAACATGATTGTAATAAATGGTGAAAATAAAGTTTTTGGAAGACTTTGCAGTGAAGTTGCTGAAAAACTTATAAAATATAACGAAAAGATAGTTGTGGTTAATACAAGAAAAACAATTATGAGTGGAAGTTCAGAAAGTATTTTTGAAAGAGTACTTGAAAGGACAGAAAGAGGGGGTAAAGGTAATCCTAGAAACCAGCCTAAATATCCTAGATATCCTGATAGATTAGTTAAAAGAGGAGTTAGAGGAATGCTTCCTAGAAAACCTAGAGGTGCTCAAGTTTTAAAAAATCTTATAGTTCATATTGATGTTCCTGATAATTTTGCTCAAAAAATACCCGTTGCAGTTAAATTAAAAAATATAGAATTTTTAACACTTGAAACAATTTCAAAAAAATTAGGTGCTAAATACTCAAATTAAAAGTGATTTCTTATGGTAAAAACTTATATGGTAAAATCAAGTAGAAAAAGTGCAGTAGCTAGAGCTTCTGTAAAACCAGGAAAAGGAGAAATTAGAGTTAATAATATGGCTCTTGATGCAATATATCCTACTGGTTATAAAAAAGTTATGATTCTTGAACCAACAAAAATTGTTCCTGAAGAATTTTGTAAATTTAATTATGCTGTTATAGTTAATGGTGGTGGGGTTTCAGGTCAATTACAAGCAATTAGAAGTTGTATTGCTAAAGGAATTGTGCTTGCTTCTGGAAATAAAAAAATTATTAAAGATAAATTTTTATTATATGATAGACATCTTTTAGTTGATGATGCTAGAAATAAAGAAGCTCGTAAAGAAGGTGGCCCAGGTGCCAGAAAGAAAAAGCAAAAATCTAAGAGGTGATTAATTTATGATTATCCCAATACGTTGTTTTTCATGTGGGCAAATTGTTGCTCATGATTATGAAGCATTTATAAAAGAAATTAAAGATAAAAAGTTAACTCCAAAAGAAGTTTTAGATAATTTTGGTGTAAGAAAATATTGTTGTAGAAGAATGTATATTTCAAATGTTGAAATGATAGATGAAATTATGAAATATAATTAAAAATTGTGAATATAAATGAGTAGAATTACAGAAACTAAAGAATATAAACCAATTGAAACAAAATTTCAAAAACCAGTTCCAGATAGATATAAAAGAACACTAGTAAATATAGATCTTTATTTAAAAAATGGAATTCATATTGGTACTAAATATAAAAATGGACCTATGAGAAGATTTATTTTTAAATCTAGAAGTGATAAATTAAATGTTATGGATGTTCAAGTTATTGATCAACGAATAAAAATTGCTATTGATTTTATATCAAGATATAATCCTGAAGATGTTGTTTTTGTATCTAGAAAAAAATATGCTTTATTTGGTTTAACTTTACTTGAAAAAACTTTTAATTATAAAATAAAAATTGGTAGATTTATTCCTGGAACATTTACAAATCCAGAATCAGAACATTTTATAGAACCAAAGCTTGTTGTAATAGTAGATCCTAATATAGATAAACAAGTTATTTTAGAAGCTACAAAAATTAGAGCTCCAATAGTTGCTCTTGCAACAACATCTAGTAATACTAGAGATATAGATCTTTTAATTCCTTATAATAATAAAGGACGTAAATCTGTTGCACTTTTCTTTTGGTTATTAAATAGAGAACTCCAACTTAAAAATGGATTTATTAAATCAGAAAAGGACTATAGTTATAAGATTGAAGACTTTGTATTGTCTTTAGAAGATAAAAAAGATGATGAACCTAGAGGTAGAAAACCAAGATCTAGATTTGTTAGAAGACCTTTTAAGAGATAAGTTATTTTTTTCTAAAAACATTATATATTTAAAGGTTATCATCTATATTTTATATATAGTCATTATTTAATAGTATTAGGTTAATAAATAAAATAAAGTCAAATGTGAAGTAATATGAAGGATAATTATTTAGTTTCTCTTTTAAAAGATCTTAATTTAACTGAATATGAATCAAAAGCACTTGTTACATTATTTAAATTCTCTGAATCTGATGCACCTACTATTAGTAGAAATTCAGAAATTCCTAAAACTAGAATCTATGATGTTTTAGATAAACTAAAAGAAAAAGGTTTTGTACTTGAAGTTTATAAAAGTCCAAAAACTTATAAAATTATTAATCCTGAAGAAATATTTAAAGGACTTCTAGATTTAAAGCAAAATGAACTTTCTTCACTTTCAAAAAAAGTAGATGAAGTAATACTTAACACTAATTGGTCATCTTATGCAACTAATACTCCTGAAAAGGTATTACAGGTAAATAACCTTAAAGACTACAATAAATTTCTATCTCAAGAGTTTGAAACTGCTCAAAAAGAGATACATGGGTTCACAAATCTTGATGAAAGGATAGATTCTTTAAAATCTGTTTTTAATAATAAAAATTTATCTATAAATATTTTAACAAACCCAACAATAAAAACACATGATATTCCTAAGCATGTTACAGTTAAAGAAACTAATCATTCTATGGATGCTTTTGTTTTAGATAGAAAAAAAGTAATCATGGCATTAAATGATCTTTCAACTCCTAAAAAATCATATAATTTAACAGTTCTTGAGAATAATCCTTCTCTTGCAAATGCTCTTTTATCTCATTTTGATGATTTTTGGAAGAAATAGTTTTTTAATTTATCTTATTTTTAAATAATTATATTTATAAAGATTACTCTATATATAATATTTATATATAGTTCTTTTTTTATAAAAAACTAAAAAACCAATGACATATTAAGGAGGTTGTTTGTTATGTCTGAATTTATAAAATTCTCTGTATCTGAAGATTTAAGAGTTTTACAAGATGAAACTATTAAGAGGGTATCAAAAATAGGTAAGATAAAAATAGGTATCAACGAAGTTACAAAAGCAATTGAAAGAGGAAATGCAAAATTTGTAATTATTGCAGAAGATGTTAGTCCTGTTGAAATTGTAATGCATATACCTATTATTGCAAAAGAGAAAAAAATAACTTTTTCTTATTCAAAAACAAAAGAAGATTTAGGTAAATCTGTAGGTATTTCTGCAAAAGCTAGTTGTATTGCGGTACTTGATGCTGGTTCTTTACAAAAAGAATTAACAACTTTAATTGATAAAATTGAAGAAGTTTCTGGTAGTAAAAAAACAGTAGTTACAGAAGAAAAACCAAAGGTTGCTGAAGTTAAAGAAGAAAAACTAAAAGTTGCTGAAGTTAAAGAAGAAAAACTAAAAGTTGCTGAAGTTAAAGAAGAAAAATCAAAAGTTGCTGAAGTTAAAGAAGAAAAACCAAAAGTAACTGAAGTTAAAGAAGAAAAATCAAAAGTAACTGAAGTTAAAGAAGAAAAACCAAAAGTAACTGAAGTTAAAGAAGAAAAACCAAA
>CAZQEL010000005.1:27967-40615 GCA_964591795.1 uncultured archaeon
AGTAACTGAAGTTAAAGAAGAAAAACCAAAAGTTGCTGAAGTTAAAAAAGAAAAACCAAAAGTTGCTGAAGTTAAAAAAGAAATTTCTGAAAACAAAGAATGAGGTGAAGTGCTATGGCTGAAGAAGGAATACCTGCAGAAGTTGTAGAGGTAGTAGGTCGAACAGGTTCACGTGGAGAAGCTACCCAAGTTCTTTGTAGAGTTATTGACGGTTATGAAAAAGGTAGAATAAAAAAACGAAATGTCAAAGGAAATGTTAAAAAAGGAGACATATTAATTTTAATGAATCCTGAAACTGAAGCAAAAGACATTAAGGCACGTTAGGTGATATAGAATGGAATGTATATTTTGCGGAAAAGAAATACCTAAAGGAACAGGTGTTTTATATGCTAAGAAAGATGGAACTACAAATTTATTTTGTTCAAGTAAATGTAAAATAAATGTTCTTGAAAAAAAATTTAAAGCACATAAAACTAAATGGACAAATAGGTATCATATTGAAAAAGAAAGACATTTAAAGAATAAATAATTTTATTTATTTTTTTGTTTTTTTTAATTAGTATGTGTTGTTAAAAATAATTTTTTTAATTAGAAATTATTTAATTTTTTAAATAAAATTTAAAGGTGGTTTCTGTTGTTTCGACAACCAATAATTACAATAATGGGACATATTGATTCTGGAAAAACAACTTTTTTAGATAAGATTAAAGGTACCAGTATTGTAAAGCTTGAGGCTGGAAAAATAACCCAGCATATTGGTGCTACAGAGATATCTTTAGATGTTATTTTAAAATTATGTTTGCATTTAGCAAAAAAATATAATTTTGAAATTAGTTTACCAGGTCTTTTATTTATTGACACTCCTGGGCATAATGCTTTTGATAATTTAAGAGAACGTGGTGGTTCACTTGCTGATCTTGTTGTATTAGTTGTTGATGTTAATAAAGGACTTCAAGCACAAGATATTGAAACATTGAGTATATTAAAAATGTATAAAGTTCCTTTTATACTTTTTGCAAATAAAATTGATTTAATATCAGGTTACAATCAAGAGGATTTAGATATTTCAAAATCACTTGATAAACAATCAAAAAATACTAGCGATAAAATTGAAGAAAATATTTATAAAATTGTTGGACAATTATATGATAAAGGATTTTCTGCTGATAGATTTGATAGAGTTACAGATTTTAAAAAACAAATTGCAATAATACCTGGTTCTTGTGAAAAAGAATATGGGTTAACAGAGGCAATTTTATTTTTATCAGTTTTGTCACAAAAGTTTTTAGGTCCAAGAATAACAATTGATCCTTTACAAAAATCACAAGGAACAGTTTTAGAAATTGGAGAAATAAAAGGTATTGGTAAAACTGCTGATGTAATTGTTTACCAAGGTGTTTTAAGAGTTAAGGATAGAATTTCTTTTATGTCAAAAGAAGGTATTATTGAAACCAAAATAAAATCATTACTTAAATTAAATGTAATGAGTGCAATTAATAAAAAAAAAGATTATAAAAATGTTGATTTTGTATCAGCAGCAAGTGGTGTGAAAATTGTTGCACCCGATATAGATCGTTGTTTACCAGGAAGTATTATTGTTTCTTCTGAAGATTTAGAAGCAGTATCCAGACTTAAAGAAAAACCATTAAGTTGTTTTGTGTCAGATATTGAAGGTGCTTTTGTAAAAACAGATACATTGGGGTCACTTGAAGCATTAACAAAATTATTATCTAAAAATAATATTTGTATTTCAAGAGCTGATATAGGACCGTTAACACAAAAAGATATTTTAGAAATTAAAGTATTACATGAAAGAGATAAAAAGAAAGGAGTTTTATTTTTATTTAATGTAAATTTGCAAAAAGAATTTGCAGAGCAATTAGATAATGAAAAAATACCTGTATTTAAAAATAATATTATTTATAAATTAATTGAAGAGTATGATGATTGGCTTTTTAAAAAGAATCGTGTTGAAAAAGAAAAATTATTAAAAGAAATTATTTTTCCTTGCGAATTAAAAGTTTTAAAAAATCATATTTTCAGAACAAGTAAGCCTGCAATTGTAGGAGTTAAAGTTATAGCTGGAAGGTTAATTCCAGGTTCAAAGCTTGTTAATAAAGAAGACGAAATTGGTGTTGTTGAAGCAATACAAGCTGAAGGGAAATCTATACCTATTTTGGAAAGAGGTGCTGAAGCTGCAATCTCAATTAAGAATGCAGTTTATTTAAAAGATTTTAAGGAAGAAGATGTTTTTACAGTTTATGTTCCAAATTCATCAATTGAAAAATTAGATCAAATAATATATGATTTAACAGAAGAAGAACAAACAATGTTACAAAAAATAAAATTAAAAAGAATTAAAATTGAATAAAAAATATTGTATAAAATAGAGGTGTATTATAAATGAGATTAAATGTAGCAGATCCAAAAAATGCAAAAACCTATTCTGTTGATGTAGATGAAAAAAATAGTCTTTACTTTGTTGGTAAAAAATTAAAAGAAGAAGTTGATTTATCTTTTATTAATCCTGGACTTAAAGGAGTTATAACTGGTGGATCTGATAAAGATGGTTTTCCTATGCATGGTGCAGTAGATTCTGAAAATAGAAAAAAATTATTATTATCTGGTGGAGTTGGATTTAAACCAACAAGAAAAGGTGAAAGAAGAAGAAAAAGAGTAGCAGGTAGAATTATTTCAAATCATATTCAACAAGTTAATATTAAAGTTATTTCTGGAGATACAAAAATACTTGAAGACAAATATAAAAAACCAAAAGAAGAAAAAAAGTAAAGGTATAATTTATGATAAATAAAATTCAAGCACAACTAAATATAGGAATTGTTGGACATGTTGATCACGGTAAGACAACTTTGACATCAAAACTTACTGGTAAATGGACAGATAGACATTCTGAAGAGCTTAAACAAGGTATTTCTATTAAGTTAGGTTATGCTGATGCTGAATTTTATAGAGATAAAACAGTATCTGGAATTTCAAGTTATACTTCTCAGAAAAAACATCCTTTAACAGGAAATGATACAGAACTTGTAAGAAAGGTATCTTTTGTAGATGCTCCTGGTCATGAAACTTTAATGGCTGTAATGTTATCTGGGGCTGCTTTGTTAAATGGTGCAATATTAGTTGTTGCTGCAAATGAAGAGTGTCCTCAACCTAGAACAATTGAACATTTGCTTGCATTAAAAATGCATGGTATAAAAGATATTGTTGTTGCTCAAAATAAGATTGATTTAGTCTCAAAAGAAGATGCATTAAAAAACTATCTTAAATTAAGAGCGTTTTTAGATAAGGAAGGGTATGCAAATGCGCCTATTATTCCCACATCTGCTCATTTTGATACTAATATAGATGCATTAATATATGCACTTGTAAATAATATTAACTTGCCTGTGTTTGATCCATCATTACCTTTAAAAATGCAAATTGTAAGATCATTTGATATTAATAAACCTTCAACAAAAATAAAAGATTTAAAAGGTGGTATTTTAGGTGGTGCAATTTTACAAGGAACAATAAATGTTAATGATAAAGTTCATATTTATCCTGGATTTGAGTCAGGCCCAATTGAATTTAAAGTAAAATCTTTAAATTCTGAAAAAATATCTTTAAAAGAAGCACATGCTGGTGGTTTAATTGCTATTGGTACTGATCTTGATCCTTTTATTTGTTTTTCAGATAAAATGGTAGGTCAATTAATTTGTAGTGAAGAATCTAAACCAATATTATCAAATGTAATTAAGTTTGATTATTTTAAAATTGATGCACTTTTAGATTCTAATAAAACTAATTTGAAAATTTCAGAAAAAATCGTTTTAATAATTGGTTCTTCAGCGCAAGTAGGTATTATTAAAAAAATAGCTAAAAATAATGAATTTGAAGTTTTACTTTCAAGAGATGCTGCATATTATTCAAAAAATAAAATAGCAATAAGTAGAAATATAAATAGTAGATGGAGACTTGCAGGTTATGGCGAGATTAAATGATGTATTAATTGATACTAATGTATTAATTTATATGTATGAAAATAAGAAAGATATTTTCGAAGAATGTAAACTTGTAATTCCAAATGCAAACTTTTATGTTTTAGATAAAGTACTTGAAGAGCTTTCAAAGGTTTATAAAACTAAACCAGGAAAGTTAAGGTTAATTAAAAGGTATTTAGATAAATTAAAGGATGTTAATAAATTTGAAATTTTAAATGTTGATGAATCAATTTTAAAGTTAAGTCCAAAATTTGCAAAAATAGATAATTTATTAATATATTATAGTGATAAATATTTAGTATATACAAATGATAAAATATTAAAAGAAAAGATAAAACTTAGAAGAAATAAAGTTTTAATATTAAAATTAAACGGTGTTTTGTTAATATAAATAGAGTAAAGAGGAATTTTATATGGGTTATAAAAAATTTGATGTTGAAGGAATAGTTTCAGTTTCTCCATTAAACTTATCTGGAGATTTAAAAGATATTTTAAAAGAACAGTTGTCAATTAATTATGATGGAATTATAGACAAAGATATTGGGCTTATTATTACAATTACAGATGTACTTGAACATAGTGAAGGAGAAATAATTCCAGGAGATTCAGATGTATTCTTTAAGGTTAAGTTTAGAGTTATTAGTTATTTCCCGAAGATACATGATATAACCTATGGAAGAGTATCTCAAGCAACTGATTTTGGTGCATTTATTAATATAGGGCCTTTTGATGGTTTATGTCACGTTTCTCAAGTAATGCCAGATTTTAATTCATTTAATCCTGAACTTCCTGGTTTCTTTGCAAAAGAAAGTAAAAAAACATTAATTGTGGAAGATAAAATTTTAACAAGAATTACAAATATTAGTTTTAAGAAAACTATTGCAGAAACAAAGATTGGTCTTACAATGAGACAAACTGGTCTTGGTAAACAAGAATGGCAATCAATTGATGCAAAATTTGATAAAAAAATAACTAAAACAACAAAAAAAAATACTAAAGAAAAATCAACAACTAAAACCACAAAAAAAGGTGGTAAAAAATGAATAAAAAAGCATGTAGAAAATGTAGAAAAGTAATTGAAGAAGTAGAACTTAATGCAAAAGGAAAAGAAGAATCTGTAAAGATATGTCCTATTTGTCAAGGAAATAATTTTACAACATTTTGGAAAGGTTCAGCTTTAGTTATTAATCCAGAAAAATCAGAAATAGGAAAAGCTATGGATGTTGTTGTTTCTGGTAAATATGCTTTAAGACTTAGTAGGTGACGTTCTTTAGGTTTATAAAAAAAAATTTAATACTTATTTTTTTATAAACTTTACGAAAGTAAAGTTTTTTTTATCTTTTAGATAAAAAAAGAAATTCTCTCTCAAGAATTAATTAAAAAAATATAAGGTGAAAATCAATGGAAGTTGAATTTGAAAAATCAAGAAATGAACTTTTAAAAAGAACAAATATTTTTGTAAAAATTAGAAGTGTAAAAACCCCTAGTAAAAAAGAATTACAAACAAAAGTTGCATCTATTTTAGCATATGATGAAACATTAGTTGTTATTGATAAGATTTCTCAAGAGTTTGGATCTAAAATATGTAATGCTTATGTTAAAGTGTATGATGATCTTAAAACTTTAAAAGAAGTTGAACTTGAACACAATATACGTGATGTTTTAAAATCAGAAAAAGAAAAAAATGATGCATTAGTTGCAGAAAGAAAAGCTAAAAAAGAAGCTAAAACAAATGTTGTAAAACCAAAGGTTGAAGATGTAAAAGAAGAAGCTAAAACAGATACTGCAAAACCAAAGGTTGAAGATGTAAAAGAAGAAGCTAAATCAGATACTGCAAAACCAAAGGCTGAAGATGCAAAAGAAGAAGCTAAAACAAATGTTGTAAAATCAAAGGTTGAAGGTGCAAAAGAAGCTAAAATAAATGTTGTAAAACCAAAGGTTGAAGATGTAAAAGAAGCTAAAATAAATGTTGTAAAACCAAAGGTTGAAGATGTAAAAGAAGAAGCTTCTGAAAGTAAAAAATAAATAATATAAAAATAGGTATTTAAAAATTTAGGTGAATATTATGGGTACAAATAAAGGATCAAATTCAGAAAAGAAAGGTAAAAAAGCACATAGGAAAACTGTTAGAGTAAAAGTTAATAAATTCTATGCAGTTTCTGGGTCTTCAGTTACTAGAAATGGTAAAGATTGTCCTAAGTGTGGAACTGGTGTTAAAATGGGTTCACATAAAGCTAAAGATGGACAAACAAGATACGCTTGTGGTAAATGCGGAACAACAGTTTGGGAATAGATTTAATATTTATTAAAAAATAATAAATATGGGTGAAAAGTATTATAGATTTTATAATTGATTTTTTCCTATTATTATTTCCAATTTATTTTCTATTTATTTTAAATAGAAAAATTAAATTTAAAGATATTTTAGCCAATTTTGGTATTAAAAAAATATCTTTTAAATCTTTTTTTAAACATTTTATAATTGTATTCTTATTATTGTTTTTTATAAGTTTATTAATTAATTTAATTTTTGTAATTATAGGTATATCTGATTTAAATTTAGTAACAAATACTCTTAAAAATTTATCTCCATTTGTTATAATTTATCTTCTTGTTGTACGTGTTTTTCTAGAAGAATGGTTTTTTAGAGGTTTTTTAGTTTCAAAATTAGGTGTATTAGTATCTGCTTTAATATTCTCACTTGCTCATTTTGGATATGGATCTTATGTTGAGGTGTTTGGGGCTTTTGTGCTAGGACTTGTTCTTGCTTATTATTATAAAAAAATAAATAATCTTTGGCCATTGTATGCCGCTCATTTTACTTATAATGCTATTGTAATTTTATTTGTTATTTATGGTTAATAATTTTTAAATGTTATTTAATTAAAAATTTCTACTTATTATATAAATAAATATTTATTGGAATATTATAACTATTTTTAATATATTATTTAGTACATACAAAGTAGTGTTGTATATATATAGTTGTCATATCATAGTTATGTTGGATTGAAAAAGCAATTCTTTAAAGAGATGATAAAGAAGAAGCAATTTGGTTTTAACCTATGATTATACACCAAAAATCCGACAGTTAGGAGGAGCGAAACTCACCAAGTTTGATTGGAAATTATATTGTGTGTGCTCCCCTATCTTGAATATTTACTTTTTTTTAAAAAATAGAAAATTTATTTTATACTTAATATTTTTTTAACATTTATTTTATTATTAAAAATTTCTTTTGAAAGTCCCTCAATGTGACCAGCTCCAACAACTACAACCATGCTGTTTATTTCAGGATCTTTTAATGTTTCTCTAATTCCAAATGCCATAAACTGATCTCTTTCATCAATCATTATTCTTTTAAGTGTTTTATGTTTTTTCATAAATATATTTAATATTTTATTTACTTTTTTATTACTTTCTTCATCATCAACACTTTTTAAAAGAACGTTAATATCAAAGTCTTTACCTAGTTCTTTTTTAATTGAAAAACCACCAAATAAAAGTCTCATCTTATCTTTAAAAGTTAAGTTTTTAATAAGTTTTTCTAAAGTAAATTCAGCATCTCTATCTAATAAAATTAGTTTACAATCATTTTCTTTTGCTGAAAGAACACCTTGAATCATTTCTTCACCAGGGGTTGTATCAAATTTACTTGCAATACCTTTTTGAAATTTATGAAGTACATAGTATACCATAAAAAGAACTGGTTTTTTTGCTTTAAAAACATCTTTAAATTGTATTTCTTTTTTTTTCTCTTTACTCATTATACTTCTTAGTCTATTGATATCAAGTTCAATTCCAACTATGTCTGGCTTTTCTTTTTCAATAGTTTCTTTAACTAATTGTTTACTTTTTTTTGAAATATGAGCTGTTCCAATAAGTATTACTTTTTTATTTTCATATAAAATTGTGTTTATCATAAAATCACTTAAAAAAAACATTTAAATATGTTTACTATAAATATATATTATATATAAATTTATATAATGTATTATAATATAAGGAATATGATGAATTTTATGATGAAAAAAATAAATATTATTTTGCTGTTTACATTGATTTTAGGATTATTATTATTTACAAGCACATTAAGTGCTTATACAATTAATTCAATAGATATAGATGAAGAGTATAACTATAAAGACTCTGATCCTTACCATATTATAATAGATATAACTCTTGATGGTAATGAAAGCAGTCCTAATATTCCTTTAACAATTAATTCTGATTACCAACCGACAGTAATTAACTTTAATACTGAAAGATCAGATCATACTGCTAATTTTTATTTAGACTTTGAATCTTTTTCTAGTTCATGGGAAGGAGGGATTAGTGATGATTGGCCAAAAATCATTGTGAATGATATTGATACAATTACAGTTACTGATGGAAATGGTAATTCTGATACAATGAGGGTAGACAATGTTTCTCCTAACATAGGTACTTTTACAATCTCTTCATTAGGTACTAATTATAACGATTACTATAGAGGAGATGTAAACTTAAATCTAAGTGGATATTCAGATACTAATAGATATTTAGATAATTTTATAGTTTATGTTGTTGAAACTGATAATTTAGATTTTTATGATTCTGATTATATTAGAAAGATAGATACAGATGATAATTCCACACAAATATATTTAGAATCATCAACATTACCTGATGCTAACTATTTTGTTTTGGTTGATGCAATTGATGCTTCTGGAAATGTAGGTATTTCTGCAGATGTAAAAAATACAAAAAAGATATTATATACTGATAATACTGAACCAGGAGTTACAAGATTTAGAATTAATGAATCTATAAAATCTTTATCTAATAATGAAATATATTATGTTAATTCATTTGATTTTAATTTTGATATTCAATTAGAAGATCCAGTATCAAGTATAAAAAATGGTACTTTGACAGGTTTTGCACCCGATGGAAGTTATATTGATAGTAAGGATTTTAACTCAGATATAAGTGGTTTTAGTCATCATTTATTTAGTGAGTATTTAACAGTAGATACCTATCACATTTATTTTGATGTAAATGATTATGTAAATAACTTATCACATTATGATTTTAATATTCAAATTGATTCTAATGCTCCTACAACTCCAACAGTTCCAACATTAACAAGAGCTGTTGATAATAATATAACTGTTTCTGCTTGGGGGGTTTCAACTGACGATGGAAGTGGACTTAAATATCAAATTTATAGATCTACATCTACTTTTACAGATGTAACTACACAAACATTAGTTTGTACTTTAACACCAACAGCACCAAAAACTTGTCTAGATACAGATTCAAAATCCCAAAATACAAGATACTATTATGGTGTTTCAGCTGTTGATAATGCTGGAAACAAAAGTGCTGTAATTTCCGTAAGTGTAAAAACAGGGCCTGAATTAACTGTTGATATAGATTTTGATTATTCAACTTATGTTAAAGAAACAACTCCTGAGATAAATTTAGAATGTGGTTCTGATGTGAATGCTGTAAGATTAAGTTGTAATGGAACTACTTTTACTGCTTGGGATGAAATTACAAGCACTACTACTGTTTATGATACTTTTAATATAACTTCTGGAAATGGATGTACAACTACTCAAGGATTAAAAACAATTTACGTTGAGGCAAGAAGTGAAGATGATCCTTTTACAGTTACAAGAGAATCACTTGAAATTAAATATGACTCTCAAGCACCAACAGTGCCTTCAAATGTAGTAGCAACAGCACAAACAAATGGTTCTGTAAAAATAACTTGGAATGAATCAACTGATATTAATGGTTCTGGTGTTGAAGAATATAAAATTTATTATTCACAGCAAGATGATGTAAGTACTTCTAGCTCTAGTTTTTTAACTTCAGATACTGAGTATATTTACAAACCTAATTTAGATGCTACTTTTTATTTTAAATTAATATCTATTGATAGACTTGGAAATGAATCTGTTTTAAGTACAGGAGTTTCTGGAGCTACAAAAAGATTCGGTCCATCTTTTACTTATAATGTAAATCCAAAGAATATTGTAAATGATATTTATTATATTAAAAAAGGAAATATTACTTTTACTGTGACAAGTAGTCAAGAATTAAAACAAACTCCTACAATTAGAATAAAGGTAGGGACAGGCGCTTATCAAAATATACCTGCATCTTATAATAATTTAATTACTACTGCAAGTTATGATTTTCAAACAAGCGGTGCTGGAGTTTTAGAAATTACTGGTATTAATAATAGTAATGAATCAACAATAGATTCTTTTAGTTTTGTAGTAGATGCTACAACCCCAGTTTTTGATGTTAATTATATTTTTAGTGATGAAAATAAATATTTTTCTTTTTCAATAAATAATTTTTCAGAAGATGTTTTTAGAGTTCAATATTTATTAAATAATAATGAAGAAATTTGTTTTATTAATGACTCTAATAATAATTATTTATGTGAATTTGATTCCACAGTATATCCTGATGCCTCTATGAAAATATATGTTTTAGCTTCAGACTTAGCTTTTAATTATACTACACAAATAGTTGATTTTGAAATTAATAATATTGACGAACAATTAGTTTTAAAACAAACACTTATTGCTAATATTTCTAAAAATAAAGCGCTTATTGAGGATACAATGTTATTTTTAACAGATATTTCTTTAGAAGTATCTGCTGATATAATTACAAAATTTGATCTTGTAAAAGAAAAGATAACTGAAGCAACTTCTTTTGAGGATTTTAATAACTTTACATCTGCAGTTGAATCTTACACAGTTGCAGATGATCTTCTTTCAGAAATAATAGAAATTTTACCAAAGGAAACTGTTTTAAAAACAAAAAATTTAGTTATTGATTTTAAAAATCATGGTTATGATTTTAATACTGTTATTTTAGATCAGAATACAATTAATGATAATTTATTTTTTTATGATATTAATAATACTGATTTAAATGGTATTAGTGTGTCTAGAGAATTAAGTATATTTGAAATTTCAAATTTAAATTTTTATTCCTCTGTTTTAACTTTTGACAATAATACAGATAGTAATATAACAATTTCATTTATTGAATTTGTGCCTAAAGAATTTTCAAAATCTGCAACTGCAATTTACTTTGATAGAGATATAACTGTAATTGATGATGATCCAATTATTTTATACAATATTACAATTCCACCAAAATCATCAGTATCTACAAGATATATTGGAAAAGAAGCTGTAACTAGTTTTGATTCTTTAACTAAATTTGACTTAATTAATTATAGTCCATCTCTTTTGTTAACTGGTTTTGTTACTAAAGATATTCTTAATTTATCTGTACCTTTATTTAGCACAAAATCTTTATTTTTAATTTCAGTTGTATTTTTAGTAATAATTGTTGTTTTAATTTTGATTTGGATGCTTGCATCTTCACGTAAGAAAAAAGATGCTGTTTTTACAAGTTTAGGACCAAAAGAAACAATGAATAATTATTTAGGAGATAAAATTGGAGATAAGAATACTTCCGAAAATTCCAACTCTCAAGATAATTCTAAAAGTGATATTGAAAAGAAAGGAACTTTTGATAATAATTATGAATTTATTTTAAATGCAGTAAAAAGAGAAAATAAATAAAATTTGAATTTTTATGATAGAAGGAATGGACAGAAGAATAATTATTGTTGGTGGTGGTCCAACTGGTCTTTATTCAGCATATCTTTTAAAAAAATTAAACCCAAATATAATTGTAACTGTTATTGAGGAACATAAAGTTTGTGGGACTCCTATTTGTTGTAGTGGTTTAATTGATGTTTCTGGATACAATAGATTAAAACTTAAAAATAATTTAGTATTAAAAGATTTTTTAATAAATAAAGTTTATGGTTGTCATGTTTTTGGTCCACTTGAAGCAAGACTAAATATTTTTTCAGAAGATACTAAAGCATATGTAATAGATAGAGATAAATTTGACAATAGTATTAGAACAATTGCAGAAAATTTTGGTGTTGAAATTTTAACTGGAAAACGAGTAGTTGTAGTTAAAGATAATTTTATAACTTATAAAGATCTTGAAACAAATGAAGAAATAGAACTTAGATATGATTTTTTAATAGGTGCTGATGGACCAAATTCACTTGTTAGAAAAACCTTTTTCCCAGAAATAAAAAATAAGAATTTTATTCACACTTATCAAGTAACAGTTGAAGGTAATTTTGATTATAAAAATGTTTCTGTTTATTTAGGTGATTTTGCAAAAGGTTTATTTGCATGGATTGTTCCAGAATCCTCTACAGTTGCAAAAATTGGTTTAGGTGTACCGTTAGGTAAAAATCCAAAAGATATGTTTTTAAAATTTAAAGAAAAATACAAAATTACTTATAATAAAGAAATTTATGAATGTTCAGGTGTTTTACCTATTTTAAGACCATTAAAGAATTTAGTTTACAATAATGTTTTACTTGTAGGTGATGCTGCTTGTTTTGTTAAGGCAACTACTGGTGGTGGAATTAATTTTGGTTTAATTTCATCTGAAATGGCTGCAAAAGCAATCAATGATAGAATAAAAGAATATAAAGATTTAAAAGTATATAATGATTATCTGTCAGAGTATAGAAAAGAACTTAATCTTCATTATAAAATTAGAAAATATTTGTTTTCTAAAACAATTTTTGAACAAG